>NZ_MCBT01000048.1:0-2370 GCF_001735525.1 Shewanella colwelliana | reverse complement strand
AAGGCGCTTACCACCTAAGTCTAATTCCGAAAAACTAAACTCTCTCACACTGCTGCAAGTCCCGTGCTGCCTAGCGTTTGCTAAGAGCGACTGGCCTGCTGTGCCGTGTCAGTGGATGCGCATTATAGGGAGTTCTCGGATGGGCGCAAGGGCTTTTTTCACTAAAAAGTGATTTAATTTTTATACCTGATTTAGGCACATACTTTACACCAGTTACACACAGATTTATCCACATACCTTGGCTTAAAAAGGTTCTTGCAGTAATGATACGGCAGGTGTGACAACCAGAGCACACCTATTATCCCATATTGGAGGTCAGCAGATAAAACTAACGTTACATTAATACCGAAATCCGCAATTGATATAACGACCAAACACAGCGCTATTATTTCACCAACTTTCATCATTATGTAATCAGCATTCAATCTACCGAGTGATGCCCGCTAAATATTTTGATTGAAACCTAAAGTATTTCAACATGCCCAACACGTAGAGATTACCAAGCCAAACTACACTGCTGACAGAAGATGAAACGAATAACGTCAACAGTGAAGAGAGGGCAGCCTTATTTGTATTTCATAAATAGAGAAGCTAGATGAATAAATCGACCTTCAACTGACGATGTCACTGTGGACTTTGATAAAATAGTTTTAATTCTGCTTTTGTTGGTAATGAACTTTTTAGACTCTAAGGCTCCCTAAATCTATCTTGAGTCCAGCCCAGTTTACTTTGCATAGAGCTAACGGCTCCCCCAAGCAGCAAACATCACAGACCATACCCCCTACCATCATAGGTCAATGTGAAGCTGAGCACTTCATAAATAATAGATGTGTCGAATAGGGTGCAGGCATAAAGCCTCATCCCTTGCGAAATGCTTTATGAGTATTCTCCTTTAGATATTGCCAGTGAACTAGCCACTAAAGGCTCCCCATAACGACTCTCATTGGTGTGGTGAAATTCATCAGCTCAAATCAATCAGCGACTTTACTTACGAGGTTTGCCAAGTCATCTCATTTGCGAAGGAGCTATGATATAAGAAACTCTCCCTCTGCCTTGGATGCAAAGCATCAACTACCTTATAGCGAGTGGTGACGTCGTCGGAAAACTGACGGGGCCTACACTGCGTCAACAACTTTGGCTCCATGTGAAGCAGTCCTTCGTGCGACCTACAAGAATGTTAGAAGTGCCATAAATGCGCTGGGTCAATTTAGGTGAGCGTATAAACGAAAAAGCCCGTTGTATTAACAGCGTGCTTTCTTGACTCTCTGACGAGAAATCAAGCACCTGGAAATGAGCTACTCTTTATTATCCCCGAAAGAAACACATGGCTGTACCAACACCCGAAATGCATGAATGCAGCGTCTTGGACGAGGTCGGGAATTGGTATGATACTAATGGGTATAACACGCACATGCTCAAGTCGATAAGTAACCCATCTCACTTAAGGGCTGTCTCACGCTAATGATCTATTATTTTGAAAGGCCCAAACGCAAAAAAGCCACCTTAATAAGGTGGCTTCTCTACTTAATTAGGCGCCTGAAAATGACCTACTCTCCTAGTTCGCGCAGCGAACACATGGGGGCTAAGAAGCTCCGCTATGAATGCAACGCATTCAGGAGCTAAGTAGCGCAAGTAACTTGTTACGAAGCTGGAGAGCCCGCTTAGCGGCGGGGTGACGTCGGGGGTATGTGGTTTCGCGAAGCGCATATACGAAAAAAGCCCTAGCGTTTGTGCTAGGGCTTTTTCGTGTATTAGGCGCCTGGAAATGACCTACTCTCACATGGGGAGACCCCACACTACCATCGGCGCGATTGCGTTTCACTTCTGAGTTCGGGATGGGATCAGGTGGGGCCACAATGCTATGGTTTCCAGACAAATTTTGTTAACACTTTCGCGTTTAAATCATGGTGCTGATACCCAGAATCGAACTGGGGACCTCATCCTTACCAAGGATGCGCTCTACCGACTGAGCCATATCAGCAAATTTTCTATATCGAAATGTCTTACACTAGATTGCACTTCAACATCTTAATTAGGCGCCTGGAAATGACCTACTCTCACATGGGGAGACCCCACACTACCATCGGCGCGATTGCGTTTCACTTCTGAGTTCGGGATGGGATCAGGTGGGGCCACAATGCTATGGTTTCCAGACAAATTCTTACTGGTTAATTGTCCGTCTGACGGCATTGTTTCCTCGCTACAGTGCTCATGTACTAAAGTACACTCCGCGCTTCGCTCGTTACGGCTTTCTCAGCCAAACAATTACCTGCGTAATTAACCAAAATTATAAATTTAGAAAGCTGTTTTAAATTTGAGTCACACTAAATCAAGTGTCTGTATTCTTTCGCTAAAGTTAACCATTAACTG
>NZ_MCBT01000047.1:0-1904 GCF_001735525.1 Shewanella colwelliana | reverse complement strand
TTGCTGCCTTGGCGTTCAAATCCTGACTCGCCTATATCGGGGTCTGTGATGGTCAGCTTGCCATCCGCATAGAGTGTTGTATTGCCGAGTATGGCTATGCCTGGTTGGGCATAGTCGGGTGACATGTCGACACCCGCGCTGCTTTCGGTTATTGAACCAGTATCAACGCCAGCGATAGTGGCTTTGTCGTCGGTACCGTTAATGGTGACTGTGATTTTTTGCTCAGTGCCATCAATGCTATGAACTAACACTGTATCGGTAACTGATTCACCAGTTTTCAGCCCTTGAATAGCCGTTTGAGAGTTATCAGCGGTGTAAGTCCAGTGACCTAATTCATTGATTGATAGAGTACCAAACTGCCCTTGTAATGAGGTAGCGGTAAATTGTGCCTCACCATTATCTGCATCCGTTACCGTCAGCGCCCCATCGACACGAAGTTGTCCACTATGAACATCTTTATCTTCGGTCAGGCTTGCGGTGCTGGTGCCGCCAATAACAGCTTTATCGTCAGTACCATTAATCGTAACTGTGATTTTTTGTTCAGTGCCATCGACAGAATGTATAAGCACTGTGTCAGTCACTGACTCACCAGTTTTCAGCCCTTGAATCGCGGTTTGAGAGTTATCCGCAGTGTAAGTCCAGTGACCTAATTCATTGATTGATAGAGAACCAAACTGCCCTTGTAATGAGGTGGCAGCAAACTGGCTTTGCCCTGCATCGGGATCGGTTACCGTCAGCGCCCCATCGACACGAAGTTGTCCACTATGAACATCTTTATCTTCGGTTAAATTGGCCGTTGATGTGCCAGCAATAATGGCTTTATCGTCAGTGCCGTTAATGGTGACAGTGATTTTTTGCTCAGTGCCATCAACCGAGTGAACCAGCACGGTATCCGTGAGTGAGTCGCCCGATTTCAGCCCTTGGATCACGGCTTGTGAGTTATCAGCGGTGTAAGTCCAATGACCGTTTGAGTCAATCGACAGTGTGCCAAATTGGCCTTGAAGTGAGGTTGCTTGGAACTGCGCTTGACCATTGTCCGCATCGGTCGCAGTGAGTGCGCCGTCAACACGCAATTGTCCTTGGTAGAGGTCTTTGTCTTCGGTAACTGAAGCGGTTGAGGTGCCCGCAATCACGGCTTTATCATCCGTGCCGTTAATGGTCACCGTCACTTGCTGCGAAGTGCCATCAACCGAGTGAACCAGCACGGTATCCGTGAGTGATTCACCGGATTTCAGCCCTTGGATCACGGCTTGTGAGTTATCAGCCGTGTAAGTCCAATGACCGTTTGAGTCAATCGACAGTGTGCCGAATTGACCTTGTAAACTTTCAGCATTGAACTGCGCTTCACCACTGTCCGCATCGGTCGCTGTGAGCGCACCATCGACACGCAGTAGGCCTTGGTAGAGGTCTTTGTCTTCGGTAACTGAAGCGGTTGAGGTGCCCGCAATCACGGCTTTATCGTCGGTGCCGTTAATGGTGACAGTGACTTTTTGCTCGGTGCCATCAACCGAGTGAACCAGCACGGTATCCGTGAGTGAGTCGCCGGATTTCAGCCCTTGGATCATGGCTTGTGAGTTGTCAGCGGTGTAAGTCCAATGACCGTTTGAGTCAATCGATAGTGTGCCGAATTGACCTTGTAAACTTTCAGCATTGAACTGCGCTTCACCACTGTCCGCATCGGTCGCTGTGAGCGCACCATCGACACGCAGTAGGCCTTGGTAGAGGTCTTTGTCTTCGGTAACTGAAGCGGTTGAGGTGCCCGCAATCACGGCTTTATCATCCGTACCATTAATGGTGACTGTCACTTGCTGCGAAGTGCCATCAACCGAGTGAACCAGCACGGTATCCGTGAGTGAGTCGCCCGATTTCAGCCCTTGGATCACGGCTTGTGAGTTATCAGCGGT
>NZ_MCBT01000046.1:271012-503508 GCF_001735525.1 Shewanella colwelliana | reverse complement strand
AATGAACTTATCAGCATTTTGCTAAATATACCATCTGGAAAAACGCGCATGCGCGTTTTCCAAACCTATTATCTACTTAACAAATAGTATAAGTGATTAATTCTAATGCCATTTATTAAAATCAACATGAGAAAACGCGCACGAATACAGGATAAAAATCGTTCAACATTCTTGTGATTTGAATATGACTGTATAGTTATCCAGTTTTTGGTTGGGGAGTAGTGAATTACATCTCGCTGGTGTCGCGATGAAAATTGCCATGCCAGAATGTCCGTTAGGTACTGATCCACCGACAACGTGTTAACTGATTTTGGGGTAAAACCTTCTTAGATTTTAATTCTCAAGTCACACCAAATACCGTCAAATCGAAGAGAGAAAATAACCCAGTGTAAGCGCGGTTTTGGCCTTCGAAATCATGGATGATTTCGCAGAGCCCACAAGGATGTGCTCGTGGCGAGCCAAAAGAGCGCTTGCACATTCCTCGCCGGACAGGCGTTAAGTAACAGCAAAGGTGTGACCTTCTAAAACACCCAACAAATAAGATGCAGCCAAACGCTACTTAAGCTAAATGAAAAAATACCAAACCTTCATTCCAAGGCCACCAAACTTTGGGGCAAAAGCACGTTAGCTTTTTACTCGCCACTCACACCAAATGCAGCCAAATCGGAGAAAGTGAGATACCAAGTGTGAACGCGGCTGCGGCCTTTGCCAGCATGGATGCTGGCGTAGAGCCCACAGGGATGTGCTTGCGGCGTGTCGCAGAAGTGTTCGCACATTCGCTCACCGCAGGTGATAAGTAGCCATGAAGGTTCGACCTTCAAACTCACTGAACTAATACCCACTAGAGCAGTCCCTAAAAATCAAAATGTCATCGTTTTTCATTCCAAGACCACCCAACTTTGGGGCAAAAAACCTGTTAACTTTTTATCAACAAAAAGCGGATTAGCTTGTGATTGCTCACTTAACCAGCGTTCAGGTTACCTAGTCACAACGCTAATCCGCCTCAACATAAACGAGTCATTAACCGACACTAAGCTACTCTATGAAGTGCACAAATTTTATTTCCTGAAGGATCTCTTAGATAAGCCAAATACAACTGACCTACCGCTCCTTCTCTAAGGCCTGGAGGCTGTTCACAAGCAGTACCACCATTTGCCAAGCCAGCAGCATGCCAAGCATCGACTAAATCGGTATCTTTTGCATTGAAGCCCATAGTGCTTCCATTTCCGTGAGTCGCGGGTTCGCCATCAATAGGTTTTGTTAACGCAAACACCCCACTTGCAGAAAAATAAAAACAGCGACCTTTCTCATCAAAAACACCAGCGTCATAACCTAGCGCACCGAGTATCGCATCATAAAATAGTTTTGATTTTTCAATATCATTAGCACCGAGCATTACATGGCTAAACATTACATCTCCTTATGAAATTATTCATTGTGCTAGCCACACTAATGGATTTCAGATCTATCAACAATCTAATTTTTCGTAAAAAATCAAACACACTAATGCTTTCAGCTTATGTTCATCTTCACTCATCTACTATCGAGGTAAATCAAATGAGAGTGAAGAATTGGAGACGATATGAACAGTATCAAACAAGGAACTTTAATCCTGCTTATCGCCCTATCGCAGCTAGTACTGGCACCTTCAGTATTTGCACTGGATGATCCAGTAGATCGTATCGACGAGATACAGTTTAGTGAGGCTCAGCTCGCACAGGTATTGGCACCTATTGCACTTTACCCTGATAGCCTACTGACGCACATACTGATCGCCTCGACCTACCCTTTAGAGGTGGTACAAGCCAACCGCTGGCGCAATAAATATCAAGCCCTCGAAGCTGAAGCCGCGGTTAAACGCGCCGAAGATAAGGGCTGGGACCCGAGCATTCTAGCGCTATTGGCCTTCCCCACGGTACTTGAAAAACTCAGTGACGATTTAGATTGGACACAGAAATTAGGTGATGCCTTCTTACAAGATGAAGCGCGTGTACTGGCCAGTATTCAAACCCTGCGTCAGCAAGCTGATAACGCCAACACCTTTGATGATATGGATAATATGAAGGTGACTAAGGTGAATCAGCAGATCATCATAGAACCGGTTCAAAAAGAGATTGTTTACGTACCTGTGTATGATACACGTGTGGTTTATGGTCATTGGCGCTGGTATAACTATCCACCAGTGTATTGGGTCTACCCACCGCGATATCCTGTGCACTACCCTAGCCATTACTCAAGCCGCTTTTATTGGCATAGTGGTATTCACATCAGCTTTAACTATTACTTCAGTGCGTTCCATTGGCACAAACGCCATATCGTGGTCACTCACCACCATAGCGCTAATCGCTATCGCTCACATAAACGTATTGTGACCAGCAGTGGCGCACAGCGTTGGAACCATAAACCGGCTCATCGCCGCGGTGTGGCTTATCGCTCAACCAGCGTAAAACAGCGCTATCACAGCCATAGACCCTCAACACTACAAACTAAGCAATTAAGAAGTGTTGAGCGTCACGGAAACAGTGCTAAACCTAAGCACTACAGCACAGCACAAGTAAAACAAAACCGTGAGCAAAGATTCAGCCAAAAACTGGCTAAGGCACAGCACAGTAATATTAATAACAGTCAGCATAAAAGTGTTAAGCAAGGTGCTAAAGAGAGCCGCCAACAGCGGAATAACAATCACCAGCGAGATATGAGGCACCAGCCAGATAAGAGCCATCAGCAGTATAAAAGTACTCAGCGAGAGAGGAGCCAGCAGCAATACAAAAGTACTCAGCGAGAGAGGAGCCAGCAGCAATACAAAAGTACTCAGCGAGAGAGGAGCCAGCAGCCATACAAAAGTACTCAGCGAGAGAAGATCCAGCAGCCAGAAAGGAGCAAGCAGAAGAGTAAAAATACTCAGCAATCGCGTCAACGAGCTTCTGATCAGAAAAAAGATTATCGTCAACAGCAAGCCAAAAGCCAGCAGCGCAGCCAATCGGCACAGGCTCGCTCACCACAGCGCAGCCAACCCTCTCGCACTAAACAGCGCGATCATTAAGGCTGAAGCTTGCCATAAAAAATCGGCTCAAACCAATGTTTGAGCCGATGTTCATTATTGATACACAGTGATAGTCAACGACGCCAGTGAGTATGCCAAGCTCAAGCCATCTGACTCTGATTATCTAACTCACAGATCATCTAACTCACAGGTTATCTAAATCTGGCCATCTAGCTCACTTAACGGAGAAAAGCCAAAGCCTGTCACCTCATCATCGCTCAAGTAGCGCCACGCACCGCTGGCCACATCGCACTGAATATTACCAACTCGCTCTCGGTGTAACGCCTTGACTCGGTTACCCACGGTGGCAAACATCCGCTTGACCTGATGATAACGCCCCTCACCAATCGTCAGTAACACTTCGTGGGCACTGACATAAACCAGCTTAGCCGGCAAGGTAGGCTTTGTCTCACCGGGTAACTGTAACCCCTGTTCAAACCTAGCCACCAGCTGGCGATCAATCTCACCTTTGCGCTCACCTTCTATGCTATTTCTCAATCTTACTCGGTACACTTTTTGGCAATGATACTTGGGGTTAAATACATTAAACGACCATCGGCCATCATCGGTGATTAGCACCAATCCAGTGGTGTCGGCATCCAGCCTGCCAGCGATATGCAGTTCATGAGGATTTGGCACATCAATTAAATTAAAGATGGAGGGGTAATCACCGTCAACATTAGAGCAGAGCGTATCCATTGGCTTATTGAGCAGTAGATAACGAAACGGCCTCAATACCAGTAACCGACCACCTAACTCAATACAATTACTTTCGTGCACCTGCATGCCTGCATCAAATGCAACCTTACCATTAACGGTTAACTCTCCTGCTGTAATCGCCAATAGCGCCTGCTGACGATTAAGCGCGGTACTCTTGCACACAAATTTGTCTAATCGCATTGAATCTGCCACTCAGCCTTGGGTGATTAAGCTCTGCATTATGAGTATTGTTGGTCTGATATCCAAGCATTAATCTAGCGCTAACCGTGTGCCATAAAACCGGTAATAGCCCACCAAGTTACTAGCAATAAACAGTAACTCCATCAGTACAGCTGTTGGTGATCCAACGAGAGTATTGTTGAGTAACCAAAGGCTAGTACCTATGATCATTAGCTGGCGTAAACGTTGATCGCTTTGGCTAAATGCCGCGACGGTTTGCGTGGCACTGCCAGCAAAACTAATCAGGCTAAGTGGGCCTGCAAAGGTCACTAAAGTCACAAAGCTACTAATGGCCAAGAATAGTGACATCAGCAACTTTGAATGGCTAAAAATAGTGACAACATAGCGTATCGCTGCCACCAGCATTAAACCTGCAGCGGTCCATTGCTGCAGCAGAGCAAAGTGGCTACTAATGAGCACACCCGACACAGCTAGACACGCGACAATATGGCGCTTTTGTTTAAACTGAAATGACACTAGGTCAAAGATAATTGCAATGCCTATAAGCCATTGCGATACCATAAATTCTGACATAAACCACCTGTTGAAAACATCGCCCTAACTCAGTTGAGACAATGGTAAAAGAAGTGGTCAAAGTATGATTATTACACCAAGTCTAAGCATTAACTTAAGTTAATAACGACAGGCTACGCTCGGTTTTAACGGTAAATAGTTCAACGGTAACGATTGAGATGAAGTTGAGTGATAAAACATCGCCGCTGATGGCAAACCGCCCGCCAATATTGGTTACAGAACAAAGACAATAACGGTGAGGCGTATTAGCTAGCAGACGGCGACATTAGATTCGCCAGCAAGCCGCGCTTTTAGTCGAGACAAGCTCACAGGGCTAATCCCGATATAATAAGCCAGTTGCTGATTATTCAATCTATCAAGCCATATCGGCCTATGTTCAAGCAAGTGGAGATAGCACTGCTCAGGCGTATGCAGTAACAAAAAGGCTTCTTTTTGCTCTTTGTAGATCAGTTGTTGACTCAGTAAGCTGATTTTAACCTTGTGCAAACGGGGATCATCAAGCAGCGCTAATGGCAGCCTGACAACATTGGCTTCTTGCATCACCTCAATCTGATACTGCGCAAGCTCGCCTGTTAACCAACTGCCATATAAAAAGCACAACTCCTGTTCAAAATAATACTCCTTGACCAAGGGGGCACCTTTGTCATTGTAATGACAGGCCTTAAGCAACCCAGCACTAATAAAATAGGCAAACTCTTGGCGACGCCCTTGATGTAACAGTACCTCGTCAGCAACCAGTCGCAGCGGCTTCGCCTGCCCTGTAACCGTTGCCATTAAGCTATCGTCTAGCCCGTTCTGTTTTAGATAGCGCTTAAAATCCTCTAATTGACACACTAACGTCATTCCTTAGGCCCTTGAGGGAATCGCTGCATTAAAGTTTGAACTCTATCATTGCTTGTATCGATGACCAATATATCCACCCTAGAGCGCTGACCCATCTTGGTTTACACTCTTGGCTTACAATCTCGCTTTTACCAAAGAAAAGGCCATGCTATGTCATCACGTGTTTTTGTTATTGCTCAATTTCGTCCCAAAGCAGGTAAAGAAGCGCAACTGTTTGAAGTACTTAAAGCTTTAGAGCCCGACGCACTGCGAGAGCAGGGTTGCATTCAGTACATTTTGACCCGTCAAATAGACCACCCAAGTGCCACACGTACCGACTACCCAATCGTGTTTAATGAGATCTGGAATGACGGTGAAAGTTGGGCGGCCCATGGACGCCGTAAACAGATACAGCACTTTTTTGACACCCAAGTTGCTGCCGCTGACGGCTTAGTTGACGATGCGATTGTTACCGCTTATACAGACGAGGGTTATGACTACGACGCTCCCATTTTTCTTTAAAGGCGCCCGCTTAAGATAAAAAAACGCAGCCATTGGCTGCGTTTTTTATTAGACCACCGATTAAACCATCAGCATGGCCGATGTGGGACTAAAGGTTTAGTTAGCGACACCCGTTGCCGCTAAGTTGGATGCAGACCAAAGCGTCACTCGCGCCCCACTATTGAGACCGTTCTGCATACGATCAACTTGATCTTGGGTAAAGTTGGCATATTGATCTGAGTAGGCCATAAAGTTCTGCCAATTAATGGTCTGTCCCATACAGTTGAGAATACCACCGTCACCAGGGTTCATTTGCCAGCTATTTTGCTGTGGCGTATCACAGTTCTCATCACCCGTTATCGCACAGCGACGTTCAAAGCCACGCTTACAGCCTCCTTCGAAGGTATGAATTAGATCGAGGAAATGACCAAACTCATGGGTCAGCACAGAACGAAAGTTTTCATCAGTATTGGTACCAAGGTAGGCCCCATTATATGCCACGCGCGCCAAGCCTTCATCAGACATGCCTGAGTCAGGGTACCAAGCGACACCTGAGTTATTGGTTACACCATCGGCATAGAGATCATTTTGGATATACACGTTCATGTACTTGTAGTTATCCCAATGATCGCGTTTTACATCAGAGCTAGAATAGTTACCTGCCCCTGACGATTCGGGATGGTAAATAATACCTGAGGTTGGGTTACCATTTGGATCTATGCTGGCTAAGCGGAACTCAATATTAAGTGCGTCTTTTACGTTTTCAAACTCAGGGTCAATATCGGCAAAGTCCGCAGTACGGCCTTGGAAATCTTCATTCGTCTTGTTCAGTGCGTCAATGATCACGGCATCGTTAACCGTATCACCATTTTGTACCGTACCATAAACGTGGAAAACCACAGGAATGATAAAAGTTGGATTGTCAGTAATGGCTAACGCATCTGGCGTTGTGCCATCTGATACCAGGTCACCACTACCAGGCTTAGCTTGGGCTTGATTAGCATTTTTGAGCATAGCATGACGCGCTTTGGCTTCGGTCAGTGCAGCGGGGAAATTACGATAATGCTGAGCATTGGTCTCTGCGGCTTTACAATGGTTAGCAGCAAATTCAGGCTGCTTCGCCTCAACTGCGCCAGAGGTCGCCATGAGTGCGGCTAAGATCGAAAGGCTTAGTTTACTTATCATATTATTTATCTCTCTAATTATTCGTTTCAGGGTACGTGGGCGGTTAATCGCCCTCCTGCGATCTCACCCTTTTTGAATAACAACATTACCAACCCGATAAAGTATTCTTTATACAATATACCCAGCTTTGAGATGATGTAAACCCAAAATGTAAACAGAATGTAAATTGTGAGTTGGCGATAATAATTGAATCACAGCTAAAACAACGCGTGGTCAATGCCGTATTGCTGCTTTTTAAGATTAGGGGGTTGGCCGATAACGATTTTAATTCCTTTAATCAACAAAGAATTACCCGCTTACAAATCCTTTGACGGCCCACCTCTGTTCAAGCACTGACTCCACGATTAAATAAGCTGTAGACACTACACTTAATGAGTCAAACAGATACAGCGTGAACAACAGCAGGAGATAAGATAATGACTAGCCTTTATGAACGCCTAGGCGGCGAGCCCAACCGTTGCAAGCCGTTATATTGATTCAGACCCAAGCCAAGTCGTCAGGCGCGCACTGAATTTGTTTGCATAGCAACGGGTGGACCGCTGGCGTACACAGGCAAAAACATGAGTGATACCCACAAAGGCATGAATATCAACCAGCGAGAGTATATGGGGGTGATTGATGATATTTTAGCAGTACTCGACAAACATGATGTCGGCCAACAGGAGCAGGAACTCTTAATGGCAGCCCACTCATTAAGAAGTGAGATCTTAGGTAAATAGCTTCGCAAAAAACAGCTTAATATTTAGCGCGTCCATTATGGCAGTGCGCGGCTCGCTCCCCAATAAGGGCCATTGCACATCATGGTTAATAGCCAGTCTGCTGACCCGCCCTCGCCCGTAATAATTTAAACTTATGGAACCCCAAACCACTGAGCCTAGCTATATCAAAATCTATCATTCCCTGCATCTCGCGCGCTTTGAGATCTTGCGAACACTTAAACTCCCCACCCTCACCTTTGTTAAACTTGGAGATTGATTTGTAGCAGATCTTAGCTGGGCAAGTATATGCGCACCCGGCATTCGCAAACAGGCGTATTCTATCTTTTTGCTTAAGATGAGTGAGTAACTCGTCATCATCATTGAGTACCATGGGCAATACCACGGTGTCGTAGAGAGCCAATGCTTCTTCAATCTGCACCGCTTTAGTCAGATTCTTAATCACACTGGCCTCGATATCGTAGTCGGGAAACTCCTGTTTTATCCAGTATGCTAAATCATCATTGGTACAGATGATGGAGTTTCGGCTATGGTGATATTTCGCTAATAGGGCACGGTTGTCATCAAACTCAGCCTTGGTGACAAAATGATTAGTCAGCGGAATACGTAAACCTAATCCATTGTCGCGCAGTTGCCCTACATCTCGGTCGGACAGCTGACGCATCAGATAAAACCGCCCCCCGTAAAGGGACGACCGCTCCACAAAACCAAATACACTCTCGACTTGTTTAAGTGGCACTGAACCAAAGTTTTGCCTGAGAAACTTCATCACTGATTGATGGTCGGGCTTACCTCGCACGGAAATCGTGTAGGTATTTAATGGTGGCTGGCACTGCGCCGCAAGATTAACTTGGCTAATGGGTAGAGTCATAATGGTCGCTGTTAGTTTTGTTTTTAACCTTTAAGTAACAATCCACTATAAAGCGCACGCTTTCTAAGCTCCATGACATGGATCAAGCATAAGTGGTCATAACAAATGAAAGACAAAAATTAAACATTGCTTTGATAGGTAAGTATTTATTATTTAAGACCAAAACGATATGATTGGAAAGTTTTACAACTATGTTAAAGGAATAGTATGTATCGCCCGATCCCACTGCTCGTATGCATAAGCCTTTTGGTCGCTTGTACATCTACAAACGAAAATAAAACTTCTCATATTGATCTAAACACACCGTCAACAGAACGACTTGCTATGACAAGTCAAGAAAAGCTATTGCTAGCGGAAGATTACTACAACAATAACATGCCACAGCAAGCACTCGAACTATATCAACAAGCAGCTAATGAAGGACATCCTAGAGCCCAAAGTGAGCTCGGGCTGATATATGATGTAGGCGCGCTGGGTACCACTGAGAATAATGAACTCGCTTTCCAATGGTATCAACGCGCAGCTAAGCAAAATGATCCTCAAGCTTTCGTAAATCTCGCGGCTTTCTATCGAGAAGGTGAATTCGTCGAACAAAATCTCGACCAAGCAATCGACTACTATCGACAAGCAATAGCGCAAGACTATTCCATGGCAGCGTGTGAACTCGGTTTTATCTATTTAGATGAGCCAAGCCATAAAGATCTTACACAAGCCAAACAGACATTTTTACGCGGTGCAAATGAACAGCAAGCTTCCTGTTATTTAGGCTTAGCTTATCTCTATGATTTCGAACTGCAACAAAATGAACAGGCATTTAAATGGTACAAACTCGCTGCAGAGGGTGGTGAACCAGGAGCGCAATATAATCTCGCCAATATGTACTTAGAAGGCAGAGGCACAAACATTGACATTAAGTTAGGTCATCATTATCTAGACTTAGCTGCTGAACAAGCGTACCTCCCTGCAATCAGCTATTTAGCAAGTATGTATGACTTCGGGTGGAATGTCCCTGTAAATAAAGGGTTTGCTATAGAACTCTACCATCAAGCAGCAACGCTAGGTGATGCTGATGCCCAAGTCAATTTAGGTACTTTTTACGAATCTGGTGAATATATTAACCAGAACATTGAGACTGCCCTACAACTTTATACTTTGGCGGCCAAGCAAGGAAATGCGCTAGCTATTAATAATATTGCCTCAATCTTTTTTTATGGCGAGCAAGTCAAAAAAGACACGAAAACGGGGTTAGCACTCTTTTATAAAGCGGCATCGCTTAACAACCCAAATGCAATGAATAACTTAGGTATAATCTATCGAGATGGCAACGCAGTAGAGCAAGACCATGAAAAGGCTTTGACCTTTTTCACGCAAGCAGCCGACTTAGGTTATGAAAAAGCATATCGAAGCGTTGGCAGAGCCTACCATTTAGGGATAGGTACAGAAAAAGATGACCAAGCAGCACTCCCTTACCTATTAAAAGCAGACAATTCGAGCTCCCGCTCAGCACACTATCTAGGGGAGATCTACTTTAAAAGCCCAGTCATCGAGCATGACATTGATAAAGCCATTAGCTATTTCGAGAAAGCTTATGCTCAAGGAGAAGGAGATTCAGCAGCTTACTTAGGTCTTATTTATGAGTCAGGCAGTAAACCTCACCACAATATCGCGCTGGCAATAGATTGGTACAACAAGGCTATCGAAAAAAATAATGGGTTTGCCTATAGCCGTTTAGCTAAGCTCTATCTCACCGGCAATGGTGTCCCCAAAAACATTGAGCATGGTTTAAGCTTATATCGAAAGTTCTCTCTAATTCGAAACCAAAATGCTGACCAGATGATTGGAAACTTATACTTTTTTGGCAATTACGTGACACAAGATTACCAAAAAGCCCGTCACTACTTTGAGATAGCCATCGAGAAAAAAAGTTCTATTGCAGCAAACAATTTGGGTGAAATGTATCGTTTAGGCACAGGTGTAGAGCAAGATATTCAACAAGCGATTGGACGCTATATCTCAGCAGCAAACTGGGGGTCAACGACTGCGATGCTAAACCTGAGTGAAATATATTTAAACGGTGAAGGCGTGCCTGTCGATGATGTTAAAGGATTAGAGTGGTTGAAAAATGCGGCCGAAAACAATGACAGTGAAGCACAATTTATACTGGGTAAACGGTTACTCTCAACTGAAAACCGAACGCTCGGCGAGAGCTGGATAAACAAAAGTGCAAAAGCCGGTAATGAAAACGCCTTAAAATATCAAAGTACAAACCTTTAGATACAAAAACGCAGCCATTGGCTGCGTTTTTTCATTGAGCTAGATGTGACTCAATTGAGTCTAATCACCAAAGTCATCGAGTAAGATATTCTCTTGCTCAACACCTAGGCTTTCAAGCATGCTGATCACTGAAGAGTTCATGATTGGAGGGCCACACATGTAGAACTCACAATCCTCTGGCGCTTTATGATTCTTCAAGTAGTTCTCATAAAGCACATTATGAATAAAGCCTGTGTAGCCATCCCAATTATCTTCTGGGAGCGGATCTGACAGGGCAACATGCCATTCAAAATTGTCATTCTCTGCAGCTAGGGTATCGAAATCCTCTTTATAGAAGATCTCACGGCGAGAACGTGCACCGTACCAGAAGGTCATCTTACGTTTAGTCTGCTCACCCTTTAGCTGATTAAAGATATGTGAGCGCATCGGTGCCATACCAGCACCACCACCAACAAACACCATTTCAGCATTGGTTTCTTTGACGAAGAACTCACCAAATGGACCTGAGATAGTCACCTTATCACCCGCTTTAAGGTTAAAGATATACGAGGACATTTTACCAGGTGGTAGACCTTCTGATGGCGGCGTAGCGATACGCACGTTCAGCATGATGAGGCCTTTCTCGTCTGGATAGTTTGCCATTGAGTAAGCACGCAGTACATCTTCATCGCAGGTTGAGACTAAATCAAACAACTGATACTTTTCCCAGTCATCACGATACTCAGCAGGAATATCGAAATTACTGTATTTCACCTCATGAGCAGGTGCTTCAATCTGAATATAACCACCGGCCTTAAACTTAACATCTTCGCCTTCTGGTAGTTTTAAGAGTAACTCTTTAATGAAGGTAGCTTGGTTATCGTTAGAGATCACCTCACATTGCCACTTCTTCACGCCAAAGATCTCCTCTTCAATCTCAAGCTCCATGTCAGTTTTAACCGCCACTTGGCAGGCTAAACGACAGCCCTCTTTAGCCTCTTTTTTAGTGATATGGTCAAGCTCTGTCGGCAGGATATCTCCCCCACCAGATTTAACTGTCACGCGGCACTGACCGCAAGTACCGCCACCACCACATGCCGATGGAATAAAGATATTTTTACCTGCAAGTGCGCCCAGTAGCTTATCGCCAGCGCCAGTGGTAATGCTTTTTTCTGCATCATCGTTGATGCCGATAGTGACATCGCCACTGATCACCAACTTGCTTTTGGCGAGTAGTATCACCATAACCAGCACACACACCACTATGGTGAACATGCCTATGCCTATTGCCATTTCCATCTAATAACCCTTTTCTTTAATGCATCTGAATTAAGTTGGAAAACACACCACTTAAAACGAAATCCCAGAGAAAGACATAAAGCCTAACGCCATCAAGCCCGTAGTTATAAAGGTGATACCTACGCCTTGCAGCCCTGCCGGAATCGCATGAAACTTCATTCGCTCACGCAGACCCGCCAGCATCACAATTGCCATTGCCCAACCTAAACCAGAACCCGCAGCAAAAACGGTTGACTCGGCTAAGGTATAGTCACGGTTTGCCATGAAAATTACCCCTGCAAAAATCGCGCAGTTCACGGTTAACAGTGGCAAGAAGATACCTAGGCTTTGGTAGAGGCTCGGAATGTACTTATCTAAAAACATTTCCAAAATCTGTACCAAGGCAGCAATCACTCCAATAAAGGTGATCAACTGTAGATAGCTCAGATCCAGTTCAGGGTAGCCAGCCCAGGCAAGCGCCCCAGGCGCTAACACGTTGGCATAGATCAACTGGTTTAACGGTACCGCTAACATCATCACCACGATAACGGCGATACCTAGACCAAATGAGGTTGATACCTTTTTCGATACCGCAAGGAAGGTACACATCCCCATAAAGAAGGAGAGCGCCATGTTGTCGATAAAGACAGCTTGAACAAAAAGATTAATATAGTGTTCCATATCCGTTCCTTACCCTCGCTTACGCTGAATGACGTTGATGGCCCAAATCATCAAACCAATCAAGAAGAAAGCGCTCGGTGGCAACTTAAACATCTCGTTAGCCAAATACCAGCCGCCATTTTCAATCGTGGCAAAAATCTCATGGCCAAACAGGGTGCCGCTACCAAGTAGTTCTCGGACAAAAGCCACCCCTAATAAGATCACGCCATACCCCATTGCATTACCCAATGCATCGACCACAGCTAGGTGCGGCGGCATCTTCATGGCATACGCTTCGGCGCGGCCCATGATGATACAGTTGGTGATAATCAACCCAACAAAAACCGATAGCTGACGCGATAGCTCATAGGCCACGTCTTGCAAAATCATGTCGACGATAATCACCAATGAGGCGATAACCGTCATCTGCGCAATAATCCGCACGCTGTTAGGGATAAAGTTACGAATAGTAGAGATGATCAGGTTTGAGAACACCAATACAAACGTCACGGCTAATGTCATCACCAATGCTGTTTGCATTGAGTTACTGACTGCTAGCGCCGAACAGACACCCAGTACCTGCATCGCAACAGGGTTGTTAGCAAAAATAGGACTGGTCAAAATATCCCGAGTCGCTGTCATACTTTTACTCATCTTAAACCTCCGACGCTTTTAGCTTGTGTAGGAAGGTTTCAAAACCTTCGCTGCCAAACCAGAACTGCACCGCACGCTGTACGCCGCGTCCTGTCATGGTTGCACCGCTCACCGCGTCCACCCCGTGAACATCGCCTGCTTTCGCGCCGCCTTTAACCACTTTGAATGAGACTTTACCTTTCTCATCAAATAGCTGCTTACCTTTAAACTTGTCAGTCCATTCGGTATCGTTAAGGAAATCGCCAATACCAGGGGTTTCACCATGCTCATAAAACACCACATTTTCGATGGTATTAAAGTCAGGCTTCACCGCCACATAACCATAAATCATCGACCATAAGCCTTTTCCGTAAATAGGCAGTACCACGGCATGGAGCTGGCCATTGTCGTCAAACACCTTAAATGCACGCGCCTTGTCAGCACGACTACGAATTTTCGCAGTATCTTTTTTCGGCTTGCTTGATGTCTCTGGATTAATCGCCGCCATGCGGTCATCAAAGTCGAGCACGTTGGCTTCGGTATCAACCACACCAGTGTCCAGCTCAACTAACAATGGTGTGACTGACTTTTCAAAAATCTGACGAAAATCTTTGTCACCACTGATGTCGACATCTGCGGCCATCAAGACGTAACGTTTTAATTCATCACGTTTTTTCGCCAGCTTACGTTCTTTAAGTACCTCTGCTGTCCCGGTGATCATGAAAGAACAAGACAAGCAAAGGATAATAGTGAAGATCATGGTCCCCACAACGGTATCTTTCTTAAATGCCATTACGATTTATTCTCCGTATTGACGCGCTCAGAGCGGCTAGAAAGGCGAAACAAAAAGGATGCGAATATTGATGACCACAAGTTTGCGGTTTGCACCCTAAGCATATGTTCTGATTTATAAGGCATTACGTTTTAGCCTCCGCTTCATGTTGCTGCGTGCAACCACGTAGTCAAACAGCGGTGCCCAAAGGTTGGCAAATAGGATGGCAAGCATTATGCCTTCTGGCATTTTCAGGTTAAGTACCCGAATCAGCACTGTCATAAAGCCGATCATGATGCCGTAAATAAACTTACCTTTGCGGGTATAAGCTGTAGTAACCGGGTCTGTTGCCATAAACATCATACCCAGCGCAAAACCGCCCGTGACTAGGTGCCACGTCCAAGGCATGGCAAACATCTCATTTTTTGCCGAGCCAATCAGATTAAACATCACAGCGGTCAAAATCATACCGAGCATGACACCCGCAACAATGCGCCAATCTGCTAAACGCGTCAGAATCAGCATCAGGCCACCCAGTAAAATGGCAAGCGTACTGGTTTCTGCCATCGTGCCTACGGTGAAACCAAAGAAAGCATTCCACCAAGTTGGGTCACTAAACGCCTGGTACCAGCTATAGTCAGCAAAGCTCAAGTTACCTGCTGCAGCTTGCGTTAACGTTGTTGCGCCAGCAAATCCGTCAACCGCCACAAACTGAGATAATGCGGCCACTTCTGTTGGGTAAGCAAAATAGATAAAGGCATAACCAGCCAGTGCAGGGTTGAGGAAGTTATACCCCATACCACCAAACACCTCTTTGGCCATGATCACCCCAAAGGTGATACCTAATGCCACAATCCAAAGCGGCGTCGACACAGGTAAAATCAGGGTAAACAGCAATGCGGTAACAAAGAAGCCCTCATGGAGTTCTTGGCGGCGCACTTTTGCAAACACCACTTCCCAGAACAGACTCACCACCAGCGCGGTAAAATAGATAGGAAGGTAAAAACTTAAGCCGTAGCCAAACAAACCAATCAAACCTGATTGCTCTGTTAATCCACCCGTTAAGCCGTTAAAGACAAACAGCTGCCATACATCTGGCGTGCTAAGCCCAGAAGTCAACGCCACTTGTGCTTGTACGCCTAAATTGTAGATACCAAATAAAATAGCTGGCAGCAGGCATAAGCCGACCAAGGTCATGGTGCGCTTTACATCAATTGCGTCGCGTACATGCACCTTCCCCTTGGT
The DNA here is from genome assembly GCF_001735525.1 of Shewanella colwelliana. Classification (NCBI taxonomy): domain Bacteria; kingdom Pseudomonadati; phylum Pseudomonadota; class Gammaproteobacteria; order Alteromonadales; family Shewanellaceae; genus Shewanella; species Shewanella colwelliana. Next base: position 488,056 of record NZ_MCBT01000046.1, on the reverse strand, counting down.
GCTGCGGCCATGCAAATAGAGTAGTGAACGGAAGAAGCTGCGCATCGACTGACCATGTGCATAGTAGTCAGATTGAACGTCAGGCTTTTTATCTTGCTTACTCATTAACCTTCCCTCTCAATAATATCTAGGCAGATACGTAGTTCTTGTCCGTAGTCATATTTACCAGGAGAAACAAACGTACATAACGCCAAATCTTCTTCATCTAACTCTAATGCGCCAAGCAGTTGCGCCTCATCGGTATCTCTTACCACAAGGTCACGCATCAATAGCATAGGTAAGATATCGAGCGGCATGACACGGTCTAGTTGACCAAATGCGATCATCGCGCGTACCGAACCGCCAGCATGAGTAGTTAAATTAAATAATCGCTTGGTACCGCGAAAACGCGATGTCACCGCACGTGTAATAGAGAATTTATTGGACCCACCACGCACCCACGACAGGAACTGATGCTGAGAGTCTTCTTCTAACACAGAGATCTGCTGATGGAAGCGACCAAGGTAATCATGGGGGCCAGTGGCAGTATGACCCGCTAATATTGAACCCGATACCACACGGTTATCACCCGGTTTCACTTCACCTTCGACAATACCGCAAAGCTGAGCACCAAGCTGTGTTCTTAACAAACGAGGATTTACGGTGGTAGGCCCACCGAGAGCGACAACACGGTCAGTATAAAGCTCACCAGTCTGGAAAAGTTTACCGTAGGCGATAACATCCTGATAGTTAAGGTGCCACACTGGGCGTTCTAAACTAGCAGGTTGAATAAAGTGAATATGAGTACCCACTAAGCCTGCTGGATGAACCCCTGCAAAACGATGGCTTTTCACCTGCGTAATATCGCTACCAGGCAGTGCGTCACCCGCATCATGACACAGATGGATTTTGCCTTCGGTGAGATGAGATAAGACTTGCAGACCCGCCGCAAACGCATCAGGTTGCTCGGCAATAATAATCCGAGGATCTGCCGCCAGTGGATTACTGTCCATGGCATTAACAAAAATGGCTGCTGGTTGCGTGTTTAACTCAGGTACACGAGAGAAAGGACGCGTCCGTAATGCAGTCCACAGACCGCTGTTGACTAAGTTCTCTTGTACCGACTCACGATTAAGTTGGGTGAAATCATTATAAGCATCAAATAAAATCTGCTCGTCACCCGCCACCGCAATCACAACCGACTGCAAAACACGACGTTCACCACGGTTGATTTCGACAATTTCACCACTGGCTGGTGCAGTAAATTGCACACCAGGGGTTTTCTTATCTTCGAAAAGTGTTTGCCCTTTGACGACTTTGTCACCAACCTCCACTAATAAGGTGGGCTTTAGGCCAACATACTCTTCGCCAAGCAGCGCTACTTTGGCTGGGCTAGGAGCAATATCAATAACTTGCCTAGGCTCACCGGCGATGGGCACATCAAGGCCCTTCTTAATCGTTTTAATCTTGTCTGAGAAATCTGCCATCACAAACATCAACCGTTAAAAATTGGGGATGGTTAATAGTAATAGATTATTAACTAAAATACCGATATTAAGGTCACATTCCGACACCGCATTGTAACTAAGCAACGTTTTTTTCCGCTGCAATGTGATATTGATCACTCCAAAATAATTAATACTGTTAACAATGTAGTTTTATAACAATAAAAAATGTAAAGCTCGGCCAGCTTAATTAGGTTTTAGTTAAGTGATACTATAGCGAACATAAGAAACTTTGATGACAAGTTGGATAGAATGCTGAACAAGGGTAAGGTCGAGCCGCTGTAGACGAGTCGTCGAGCATTAACGCCAAACAAAAAAGGACTCAATAGATAACCTAGATTGAGCCCTAGCCAAGCTTTACTCACTACTGATAAATACGACCATTATGTTTAAGCCAGCCACCTTGATGGCGTCCATTCGGATCGAGATGTGTCCAATGCAGCACACCTCCGCGGTTGTTCCACTCATATTGACCCGCAAAGCTCACCTGATCGCCCACATTTAAACTATCGATACGTGGCGCCAAATCGATATTGTGCGCGACTAGCAGGGTCTGGCCGCTCGACAAACGCAAGATAAACTTTTGGTGACGACTACCGTCATTGTCATCGGCTAACAGCTTGCTTACCCGGCCTTGGCTTTGCACCATCACACCACTTTGTTGCAGCTCAAACGCACGAGCAATAACCCTATCAGCGTTAGTCTCAACATCCACTTGCCTTGTATCGGGTAAGGCGCTGCTAGTCGTTTGGCTGGGCTCTCCTGCCCCCAACCAAAAACCTTGATATAACTGACTACCGAGTGCGAGCAATAACATCATTATCACGATACGCAGCATGATCCCCATCAAGGGAGAGTCAGCTTTACGCTTACGCTTTATCGGCCGCTTGGGGGGAACATTATGGTGAGCCACTTGCTTGACTGTCACTCCATCGATACGGGCATTTACTGCGGCACGCTTACCATTGGCTTGGGTTTCAATTTGAAAAAAGAGCCTATCGCCAACTTGCGGACGCCGACTCATATGACGCAAAGTCTGCGCGTGGATAAAGAGCTCCTGAGACGAGGTTGTATCACCGCCCTCCACGGCAATAAAGCCATAGCCTTTATCATCTTTCCAGCGTACTAATGTTCCTTTACAAATTGGGCTTATCATTGTCTATCCAGTGATGAGGTTTATTAACTACTGGCTCACGATATCACAAAGATATACAAGCTGTTAGCGCTACATCTTTCAGTTACCACAACAACATTCACCGCCTAATAATCAAACCATAACCTTAAGCATAACGAGTCTATCATCATATAGTAGAAAAACACTTAGACATCTAGATGGCCAGATGTTATGGTCAGATTTTACTCAATGGTTAGGAATGGAATAACAATGAAACTTGAATCATTAGCACTGCATCATGGATATGAATCTGAAGCGACCACCAAGGCCGCTGCCGTCCCGATTTACCAAACCACCTCCTATACCTTTGATGATACACAGCACGGTGCAGACCTTTTCGATCTAAAAGTCGCGGGCAATATCTATACCCGTATTATGAACCCCACCACCCATGTATTAGAGCAACGTCTCGCAGCGATTGAGGGCGGTATCGGTGCGCTGGCGGTGGCTTCTGGCATGGCTGCTATCACCTATGCGATTCAGGCGCTGACTCAAGTAGGCGATAACATTGTTAGCACCAGTCAGCTATATGGCGGCACTTACAACCTCTTTGCTCACACCTTACCCCGCCAAGGTGTCGACGTGCGGATGGCGGCCTTTGATGACTTCGCAGGTCTCGAAGCCTTGATTGACGACAAGACCAAAGCGCTGTTTTGTGAATCCATTGGTAACCCTGCGGGCAATATTGTCGATATTCAGCGCCTCGCTGAAATTGCCCATAAACATGGCGTTCCCCTTATGGTCGATAATACGGTAGCAACCCCGGTATTGTGCCGCCCCTTTGAACATGGCGCCGACATCGTTATCCACTCATTGACTAAATATATTGGTGGTCATGGCACGACTATAGGTGGTGCAATAATCGATTCAGGCAAGTTTGACTGGGCGGCTCAATCTAAACGCTTTGCCCTACTCAATGAGCCAGATGCCTCCTATCATGGCGTTGTTTATACAGAAGCCTTTGGACCAGCGGCCTTTATTGGTCGGTGCCGCGTGGTACCGCTGCGCAACACCGGCGCGGCGCTGGCACCACAAAGTGCTTTTCTACTGCTGCAAGGGTTAGAAACCTTGGCTTTAAGAATGGAGCGCCATTGCAGCAATGCCCTAGCGCTGGCACAATACCTTGAACAACACCCCAATGTCAGCTGGGTCAATTATGGCGCATTAGCCAACAGCCCCTATCAAGACAACTGTCATAAAATCACTGGCGGTAAAGCCAGTGGCATCATCAGTTTTGGAATCAAAGCCAACTCTAGCGATGAAGCAAAAGAAGCTGGCGGGCGCTTTATCGATGCACTGCAAATGATTTTACGCTTAGTGAACATTGGTGATGCTAAATCACTGGCTTGCCACCCTGCTACAACCACTCATCGACAGCTAGATGCCAAGGAGTTAGCTAAAGCTGGCGTATCAGAAGATCTAGTTCGTATTTCTGTGGGGATTGAACATATCGACGATATTATTGCGGATGTGGCCCAAGCGTTGAATAAAGCGATATAAAATGAGGTAACCGCTTTAGCATAGATAGAAGCACTTTAATCACGCCAAGTGGTGTAACACCACTTGGCGTTTATTGATGTCGGTCATGATGCCTTAACTAATTAATCTGCCTTCCCCCCACTTTTGCAATCCCAACCTATACTTGAATAAACATGAGTAAAGCCGCAGTCAAAGCAACAGCTGAGTGTCAATGGAGCGACCTAATGTATGCAAAACCTATGGATCTGAACGATCACCCCTCAGTGATGAGCAAACTGGTATTTTTGCACGTGACGACACAGGAAAAGTTTGCCGATATTTCACGTATTGCGGTTGCACTGTATGACAAAAACACAGACAAGATTAAAACCTTTATCTACAGCGGAAAACCATCGCCTTTAAATCACTACGAGGCAAAACTCAGTGACTGTTACTCACTGAGAAACATAGCAACGTCTCACAACGGTCGTATCGAACAGGATTTACGCGTTTTTAACGGCAGTAAGCACCAACATGCACAGCTTATTTACCAAGCAGGTTATCGCAGCAGCTATACCTTACCGATACGTTATGGCGATGAACTGATTGGGTTCATCTTTTTTAATGCAGAAAGAGAAGGCGTGTTTGACAGTGCATGTATTCAGCACTTAAACCTTATTGGTAATCTCGTTGCCCTGTTGATCATTAACGAGCTATCCGACATAACAACCTTAGCGTCAACCATGAAAACCGCCATTGATGTGACCCATTTTCGTGACCCAGAAACCGCCGAACACCTTGCCAGAATGGCGCACTATTCTCGCCTTATCTGTTTAAACGTCGCTGACCGTCATCAGCTAAATGACAATTTTGTCGAACACCTCTTTCTGTTTGCACCTTTACATGACATTGGAAAAATTACCGTCTCCGACAACATTCTCTTTAAGCAAGGGCCTTTAAATAAAGTTGAGCGTAAAGCGATGCAAGAGCATTGTGAGTCAGGCCTACACCTGATTGACAAAATGCTCGATAACTACCATTTGACGAATTTAGATCATGTGCAAATCTTGCGTAATGTAGTGGTATATCATCATGAAACCTTGGATGGTAAAGGCTACCCAAAAGGCTTGTTGGATAAACAGATCCCTATTGAAGCCAAAATCGTTGCCGTTGCCGACATTTTTGACGCACTCACAAGCGAAAGACCCTATAAGAGTGCTTGGAGCAACGATGTCGCATTTGCCGAACTAAGAAAACTGGCAGGCACAAAGCTTGATACCGATTGCGTTACGGCATTGATCGACGGCGCAGATGAGATATCGACAATACAACAAACCTTTCAACAACTGCCATCTGCAGCAAGTCCCTACTGACACATAGCCAGTTTTAATTCTTACTTAACTTCTGCCGTTCTTCATTGAGTAATTGCATCCCTGCCGTAATGGCCATCACAGCTTTAGATTTAAATTCACGGCGATACAAGGTGTATACCACGACCAAGCTGGCCACGATAAACAGTAGTGGATGGAAAAACCAACACAGCACAGCCATCGCAAAATAGTAGGAGCGCAAACCATAATTATAGGAGTGAGCCGCTTGATCTTGCACCACGGCCATCTGATTGGCGTAATCCCTAAGGTGACTGTTAGTGCCACTTTTGTCGATAGGGGCTGCGCCTATCATCACATTTAAAAATCCATACTGGCGCATCGACCAAGTAAACTGAAAAAACGCCATCACAAAGATAAAGGTTAACAGACCGAGTTTTAGCTGAATCAACAGGTGCACAGGGGGCGCTGTCAGTGGAATGGAAGCGATCACCGCTTCGAGACGCTCAACTTGAGCAAATAGCGTTAACACACCCGCTAGCACCAGCATGGTGGTACTGGCAAAAAAGGTAATATTCCGCTCTAAGTTAGCCAGTAACGCCGCTTCTGCCACCCGTACTTCACGACCAATGAGTTGCTCCATCCAATGGATTCGGTGTTGATGCAAACACCTAGCAATACAATTGGTGGTTTTCGCCTTTTGCCGCGCAAAACGAGCATAGCCAACCCAACAACAAAAAAAGCACAACACAGCAGTAAGATCGAGCAGTGAATAACCCATAAGATAAAACGGTACTCCGCACCTAGTGACGCTGACTAAATAGCAATATGCCATTAAATCATAACCTGATCCGCTTGAGAACATCTGGGACAAGGGTTATATCCATAATTGCCTTAGAATATTTCATCATTAGTAAAGATCTTGCCTGACACAGCCCAAGTTAATGTTATACACTTGTTTTGGACGAAAAAAGCTCACTACTAGCACTTAAAAATAAAATTAAGAGTTTAATAATAAAGGATTATTTATGAAGTTACTCTCAACGACTCTGTTAACCACTGTCATCGCCTCAGGACTACTCCTTTGTGGATGTAGCGGTGGAGGCCCTGGCAGCGAAACCAATTCTGGCAATACAAGCGGCTCTATCGGCACTGGATCTGGCGGTAGCACCATAAAGTGGGTGGCAGGCGAGTTTACCCCTTACCCTCAATTGGCCAATCAATGCGATGCCGCTCTAAAAGAAAAGCTGTGGCTGCGCTCATGGAGCAATGACACTTACCTTTGGTACAGCGAAATACCCGACAGAGACCCAGCGCCCTACAGCGTTGGCGATTACTTCGATACCTTAAAAACTACTGAGCTTTCAGAGACAGGTAATGAGAAAGACAAGTTCCACTTCTCCATGTCAACAGCCGAGTGGGAACAACTTAATCAATCTGGTGCCTCGGTCAGTTACGGCCTTAACTTCCACCTGCAACAAGCCAGTGCCAGTGCTGACAGAAAGGTCACAGTCACCTACACAGAACCAAACTCTCCAGCGACCTCTGCCAATATTGCCCGTGGCGCAGTTATCGTCAGTATCAATGGTGTCAGCGTTAAAGATGCCAATGACACAGCCAGCATTAGCGTGCTTAACCAAGGCTTGTTCCCCAGCAGCAGTGGGCAACAAACCCGCTTCACGTTGTTGGACCTAGGCGCAAGCCAAACCCGTGATGTCACCCTGAGTGCGCAAACGGTAGTCTCAACCCCAGTGCAAAACGTCAATCTAATTGCTACCGACACAGGCACCGTCGGTTATATCCAGTTCAACTCACATATCGCCACTGCAGAGCGCGGTCTCGTTGACGCCATCAATAGCCTGCGCAGTAGCGGTGTTAACGACCTAGTACTTGATCTGCGTTACAACGGCGGTGGTCTTCTCGCTCTCGCCAGTCAGCTGGGCTACATGGTTGCTGGCGAACAAGCGACTCAAAACCGTATTTTTGAGCGCAGTAGTTTTAACAGTAAATACCCGACCACAGATCCCGTCACTGGTGCAGCACTCACACCTATGCCTTTTATTGACGAGAGTATTGGGTTTAACGCAGGTCTATTAGGCGCAGGACAGGCACTGCCATCGCTTAACCTTAATCGACTCTTCGTTCTAACCACAGATAACACCTGCTCGGCCAGTGAAGCGCTAATGAATAGTTTACGCGGCATCGATATTGAGGTGATCCAAATAGGCGGCACCACCTGTGGTAAGCCTTACGGTTTCTACCCAACCCCCAACTGCGGCACCACCTATTTCACTATTCAGTTTAAGGGTGAAAATGATAAAGGATTTGGCGACTACTCTGATGGCTTTATCCCTAGTACCAGTCCAACCTTGGCCAGCGAAATCCCAGGCTGTGACATGGCTGATGATTTTTCAAAGCCTTTAGGTGATAAAAACGAAGCCATGCTGTCAGCAGCGCTTTATTATCGCGACAATAATCGCTGCCCTGCTGTCAGTGCATCGATGGCCAAAAGCGCGCCTAAGCCGCAATTTATCGACCACGGCTTTACGCTAGAAGACACACGTATGCAGAATGTGTTACTCAATAACCGCATCTTAACCCAGGTGAAATAGTACTTATGATGACACTGCATCGAGTAAAGACACTGCTAAGCCTGACCCCATTACTGATAATGGGGTGTAGCCTGCAAGCCGACGATAGCCAGCAGTCTGCACCGTTACCGGCATTGGTCAGTGAACCGAGCGCAGCGAGTATTGCAGAGCTAGAAACGGCAATTGCAGACTTACTGAAGATGGATCGCGTAACCATTGCCGATGATGCGTTTACCCGCAGCAGCCGTCTCTCACTTGAACGCGCGCCCCATACAGACCCTAACGGCCAGTTGCTCATGGGGCGTAATTTTGAGCTACCACAAACGGTGCAGCTATGGATAAGTGATAAGACCTGCTTTATCGCCACTGCTGACAACCAGCGCAGCGCGCCGCTCGCCCATACCCAATGTGAGCAAGAGTAGTACACACTGGCACAGACTCATTTGGCGATGAGTCTGATGCCATCTAGCCGCCATGGCAGACTTCGCTGCCCACCAGGCTAACCACTCTGAGAGTTAACTGCACTGGGCTTCACTGGCCAGCTAAAGCTCAATTGATTTTGAACAAAAATAAGTTGACCTTCGAATGAAGGTGTTGGCATTTTTGTGGTTTAACATTTGGCTGTATTGGTTTTTATTTCGCTGACGGTAGCGTTGACTTTCATTGTTTTGAATTGCTTGCAGCAGGCCCACGTGCAAACACATTTGTGACACGCTACGAGCACTTCCATGTGAGCTCTACCTCGGCATCCATGCCTCAGAAGGTCACAACTGTGTTCGCACCGAGTTTTCTATCTCTTCGATTTGACCTTGCTGCTACCACTTGGGCAATCACAAGTTAAATCGTTTCTGGACAAAAACACGTTAGAGTATCGAGTCTCTGGCGAGTAATTTAGTGGCGATTCAAAGTGAGTAAGTCACTTGTTCATGCTGGTGAGCTGTGTAAAAATCGACGCGATAGAAATAGAGGACGATATGACACAGCAATCAGATAACAGCGAAACCGCGGATAGTGGTCTTAATCAAGCAAGCGATGAAGTTAAGTTAGCCGTTGATCTCATTTACCTGCTAGAAACCCACGGTATAGCCCCCGCCGTCGCACTGGCAGCATTAGAGATTGTTGAACGCGATCTACAATCGAAATTAAGCAAAGGCTGACGACGTACACTTTAACAGCTCCTAGGAACCGCGAGGTTCACACGCATAAGCATTAAAAAACGCAGCCTAGGCTGCGTTTTTTCATTTGCCACTCAACATAAGTGTGCGGCTAACCATATTGATTTAGAAGACAACAGTCACATCAGCAGTACAGGTCGAAGTCCCAGCATCACACGCTTTGTAAGTGTAAGTTCCGCCGCCTTTACCGCTAATGGTATCGGTATAGGTGGTGCTCGCTGAAGTCGTGGCAATCTTACTGCTGTTGCGGTAAACATCAACACTTGCACCCGCTGCGCCAGAGAAGGTTAAATCAACCATCTTCACACCTTTACTTTTATACCCATTAGCAGAAATAGAGAAATCACCACCGGTTCCACCGCCATTGTCGCCACCCGCACAACCATTGGCCGTTAGGTACGCATCAGCCGCAGCCGCCTGAACAATGCCGTAACCGAAGTAGACATCATTACCTGCTGCACCGCCATCAAGAGCGGTTGCTTTAAGCGCTTCACGGATCTCGCTACCTGTACATTCGTTATGGTTAGACCAAACTAAGGCTGCAATACCCGATACCGCTGGGGTTGCCATTGAAGTACCGCTCATAAAGCCATAATCAGATGCACCAATATCAATAGTCGCACTTGATGCTGCAAGCAGTGTTGCTTGATCTTCCTGCGCGGCGCCCACAGCTGGAATACTCGTTGCATTGGTATCGCCTAAGGTGCCATACAACATGCCTGGCTCATTATTAACTATGATAGCCCCGATACCGCCAGAGTTTTCACAGTTAGCCACTTTGTCATAGAAAGAGATAACGCCGCGATCGATTAAACACACATTGCCATTAGCACCAGCATCTGTGCCCTCGGCTGTGCCCATGTAATACAGAGTCCCACTTACCGTACCTGCGTTTTCCATAGCGCTGCTGGCAAAGTATGCCCCATCTGCAACTAAGCTCGATGAAGTCGCCATACCTGCTGGATAGGTCGATAACGTATCAACACCACCCGCTGTCACCTCAACACAGCTATACTCATCTGCTGTCGCACGCTTACCACGGCCTGAAGTACAAGATGGGAACTGTGAGAAGTCTGCAATGTTGTTGTTCGCATCGTTTGCACCAACCATCATGACTGATGGATAGCCTGCTGGGTAAGAGCGTACGTTGTTACCGTCGTTACCTGCTGCGGCAACCACTAAGCCACCCGCATCAACAAATGATTGAAATGCATTAGATTCAATAGAGTTTGAACCGCCGCCACCTAAACTCATGCTAATGATGTTAGCACCAGCAGCACTACATAAGTTTGTCGCATGGGCTAAATCAGACGAGTAACCCCAGCCTTCGGCATTGAATACTTTAATAATATGCATATCGACGCCAGGCGCCATACCCACAACACCAATATTGTTGTCAGCAGCGCCAATCGTACCCGCAACGTGAGTGCCGTGTGGACCACCGTTCTCGTTCCAGTTACCGGTACCCGAATCGTTGTCGCCAGTAATGTTATTCCATACAAAATCTTGGTTTGAAGCATCTAAGCCTGAATCGATCACACAAACTTTCATGCCTGCAGCGCTATTAAAGTTAACTTGATCAGCTTGTGATTGAAATACAGCGTAAGGTGTTATCTGATTGCTTGGGTCTGCATCTTTAGTATCGCTAAAGCCCATTAGATGACGACGCTGGTCAGCTTCGACTAGCTTAACGTGAGGATTGTTAAGTAAGCCCTTAACTGTTGCTAGGTCCTTACCACTAAAAGTTGCGGCGATAAACCCATTGCCATCAACATGAACTTGAGCACCTAATTTTTTGGCCAGTGCTTTAACCACACCTTTTTTGCCATTTTCAACCTGAATGACATAACGATCATCGTCAGCAAAAGCTTGTGTTGAGATGCCAACGCTTAACGCCATTACTGCACTTGCCAATTTGGTTAACTTCATAAAAGTCTCTCCATTATATTTTTTATGTTTAGAGTTATTTATTTTGATTTTCATCTGCAAATGCCACGATACATCTAACTTCCTTTGCGACCATTTTTGGCGTTTGCGACTACACAACAAGAGAAAACCTACCACGGCAACCATAAGGCAACAAGTATTTAACAAAAAATAAACATATGTTGCACAGCCGTACATATTAAGCCTAGATTGAAAATGAGGTTGGATTAGATGACACTGAGTCGAGCACTATGGCACGTCAGGTTGATAAAAGCGTCGCTGAACCTACAGGGCAATTACTGGATGCCCTGTCCTCGTTGGGTAAGCACTTGGTGAGCTTTTAAAGCTTGCTCACAAGAAAGATTCAGCCAAATTCCCATGGGGAGTGCGCGAAACAGACTCTGTGAAAATTGATAATCATTGGTATCTAAGCCAAGCTCATTAAGTATGATGGCTCCCGATACATTATCGGCAAACGCATAATCGACTCTCCCTTTAGCTAAGAGTTGCAAGCCCTGTCTTACCGATTCAACATTAAAGATAACCAACCCTGCGTTGGTCATATCTAACCCAATACCATCTCTCGCTACTGCGCGCAGATAGGCCACTTGCGATCCACTTAGCTCCCTTAAGTCATCCCAACGAAACGGGCCTTCTTGACGCTTACGATATAACCCAAGCTTAATAGGTTGCTCTGCTAATGGAATATTGACCAATTGCTCGGAGGCTTCTTTCGGCGGGTAAAAACTGGCACACCAGTGCCCAGTACGGATTAACTTGTGCGCTCTTGCTGTTGAGTAGATGTCGGGGTTTACCCTTAACTCACTGTCGGACAGTGCCTGGCGTAACAGTCTAAAAGCAATACCGTTGTCCCCCTCGATGTTCTCTGTAGTAAATGGCGGATAGTCAATGGCAATAACCTTTAGTTCCGCCTTAGCAGCCACGAGCGCGGAAGGCGCGATTAACGCACCAAGGCAAATAAATGCGGCAACATAGCCCATTGGATGACCCATGGTATTAAACGTCCATTGATTATTGATATTCATCTTTGTAAAGCATAGCAGCAGTTATGCCGTCTGTGGCAAAACGGAAATTGAGGCTACCTCCCCCCTAAAGATCCACTTGCTGATGAATTAATAAGCAACTCGGGTGGAAATTATTGATCTCCCCTTAGAATCACTGTTGCCTGCCAGCAACACTGATATACTAACGACATCATGTGTATTACAGCGACCTAAACAATGACAGATAGCGCAACCAACAACACCCAAAAACTAGACTTTTCCGCCATCAATAAAACCACAGCTAAATCATTTAATGATCAGAAAAACCTGATTAAGCGCTTATTCAAAGGTAACACCGTCATGTGTGAGACATGTCACCAACCCCTGCATTTGGTTGTGCCCACAGAAAAAGCACAAACAGGCCAATATGGAGTATTTTGCAAAAAAGGGTGTACTGATATCCAACTTGAAATGGATCTGATTATTTAACGAGTACGTGAGATGAATGCTGCCATCATTGGCGCAACCGGACTGGTTGGCCAACACTTATTGCAAAAACTGATTGATTGCGGTCGCTACCGTCATATTTGGGTGCTTGGCAGAACGCCGCCAGCACTGATCCACCCAAGCCTAGTATTTACCGCGACTAGGCTAAATCAATTACCTCTGTTAACGCCGCCCTTTGCTATTGACCATAGCTTTTGCACGTTAGGCACCACCATTAAACAAGCGGGCAGCCAAGCAGCTTTTGTTGCAGTCGATCAGCGGGGCGCAATCGACTTCGTCACCTTGTGCGACGCAAAATACAGCGCCGTGGTAACCGCCTTAGGTGCCGATGCCAATAGCAAGGTGTTCTATAACCGCGTTAAAGGAGAGACTGAAGTTGCACTGCAGCAGTGGGCCCATGACGGCCAAAAACAGCTGCAGTGCTTTCAGCCAAGTTTATTGTTAGGTAAACGCAAGCAGAGTCGCTTGGCCGAAGATATAGGCCAAACACTCCTGCCGCTACTCGCCCCTTTTATGTTTGGTCAGTGGGCAAAGTATCGCCCTATTCATGCTGTTCAAGTCGCCGAGGCCATTGTGCACTTTAGTGCTAATATCCATACCGGTAGCGGCTCCTACGCAACAACCATAGATAACGCTGCCATGCTGGCATTGGCCAATGCAAACACCTGCACGCCTACCCAGTAATTTTAGTGCCACACAGATTAACCAGAGTCCACACGATTGAAATTAAGTCAACGCTTACACACTATTGCCAGCATGATAGATGGCCACTATAGCCATATTTGGGATTGCTGTTGCGATCATGGCTTGCTAGGTGCCACCTTGCTTAAACAAGGGCGATGCGATGCCATGCATTTTGTCGATATTGTGCCATCTATCACCAATACCTTGATTGCAAAGCTTGAGCAGTTTTACCCTTTGGCCGCTTTATCACAGCAAACTTGGCATGTTCACTGTCTCGACGTTCACGCGCTGCCTTTGGCACAATACCGCAGTCAGTCTCCTCAATTAGTGATTATTGCAGGAGTGGGTGGTGAACTCACTGCAAGCTTTGTTAAGGCGATACAGCAACACGCCTTGGCTATCGGCCAAAGTGTGGAGTTTATTCTCTGCCCTGTTCACCATACCTATCAGTTAAGGGAAGCGCTCTCGTCGCTAACGCTAGGCTTAGTTAATGAGCACTTAATCACTGAAAACAAACGTTTCTACGAAATACTGCACCTGTCGAGTGACGCCACAACGCCTGTTTCACTCGTGGGCGACAAAATATGGTCACACCACAATACCGACATCAACCAACACTACCTTACTCGGCTGCTGAACCATTATCGTCTCGCTATTAAAGGGGCTACAGATGAGACACACGCTGCCATGCTTCGCGAGGCGATTAGTGCTTACCAAGCATTAACCCCTCAACAATAATTTACTTTTTGCGTATACTTGCGCCCTTTACCAAGCGATAGACTTCATGCGCCTATTAAAATCGACCATCCACCCTGCGCTCAATGCTGAGCACCGCCAAGCTCTTGTAGGGAGAGGGTTTCATCGCCAAGCTGCACGCGGCATTATTATTAAAGGCGAAGCGATCCTCATGCTCTACACCGAGCGCTACCATGATTACAGTATTCCTGGCGGCGGAGTGGATGAAGGCGAAGATATTCGCCAAGGATTAATCCGTGAACTCGAAGAGGAAACTGGCGCGCACAATATTAATATTGTGGCAGAGTTTGGGCGCTATGAAGAGTTTCGTCCTTGGTACAAAGACAATTTTGACTTTGTACATATGGAGTCATTTTGCTTTGTGTGCACCATAGATGAAACACTCAAAGAGACGCGACTTGAAGCCCACGAGATTCAAAACGGCATGCGCCCAGTGTGGATAAATATCCATGATGCGATTCGTCACAATGAGCACACCATGGCCCATAGCGAGAAGAAAGGGATGTCGATAGAGCGCGAAACTTACTTGTTAAAGCAGATCATCCAACAACTATTATGATGTCAATTAAGAGGGAGATGACTCTCCCTCTTAACGCCGTCCGTAAAAACCTTAGAAATTAACAAACAGATTGATGATCATCGCGTTGATGATATCAATAAAGAACCCACACACCAGTGGCACAATAATAAAAGCTCGGTGCGCGGCGCCATATTGCTGTGTCACCGCCGTCATGTTGACAATCGCCGTGGCCGTTGAGCCTAATGTGACACCGCCAAAACCTGAACAGATCACTGCAGATTCATAATCTTTACCCATGGCACGAAACACCACAAAGATGGTAAAAACCACTGATATGACTACCTGTAAGCCCATTACCGTAGAGATATACAGCAAACTGCCTTCGAGTTCCCAGATTTTCAAGCTCATCAACGCCATGGTTAAAAACATCCCCAAACAGATATCTTGGATCAGCGTTAAGCCGCGACTCGCTTCAATAACATAGGCGCTTTTCTCTCGGCCTTTGTGCTCAAGATATAAGCGCCCAAGGTTACCAATGATAATACCCGCCAGCAAACAGCTCACAAACATGGGTAACTTAAGCCCTAGTTCGGCTAATCCAATATCAATGAAATAGCCCATAATAAGCGTAACATTGAGCCACAACCAGGCCCGCAATACACCAAAGTAATCAACCTGTAGATGCTGGCTACTCTCTTGATGACTGGTACCGATATCGAGCTCATCATTACCGCTGGCTTTAAGGTTGTGACGTTTCATTAAATACGCTGCAATGGGACCACCAATCACACACGCCGCAATTAAACCTAGGGTGTTGGATGCAATCCCCAACTCGGCCGCATTGGCAATCCCCAACTCCTCAACAAATGTAGGCGTCCAGGCCATTGCGGTTCCCACACCTCCAATGAGCGCTATTGACCCAGACATTAATCCCGCCTTGGGATCGAGGCCAAACAGGGTTGCAACACTAACGCCCATAACGTTTTGAATAAAGATAAAGCTTGAAGAGAGCAACAATAGAATCAATAAAGGCTTACCGCCCTTTAATAGGGTAGCTATATCAGCTTTAAGCCCAATACCGGCAAAAAAGTACAACAGCAAAATATCACGAACATCGAGATTAAATTCGACCTGCAGATCAAACCCGTAGTAAAGGATGCCGACTATCGCCGCACAGGCAAAGCCACCCACGACGGGCTCAGGAATACTGTACTTACGCAGCAATTCATAACGAGAAATAATATGCTTACCGATAAATAGCGCAATAATCGCTAAGGTAAAAGAGACGAAATCTTTTATTTCAATGACTTGGGGATCCATATTGAGTCCTGGCACAACAATTTACAAAATGATAACAAAATTACAGAAAAATAACGACCAAAGACTTGATTAGATTATTAATTTTAAAGGTTAGTTTAAAAAAGTGCTTACGATAAACAAAAATAGCGCCCAGAGGCGCTATTTTAGAAAGCAACTAAACATGACTCTTGTTAATTATGGTATTCACAGGCTATTTGCGCGGCCAATTTGGCATTATTAAACACTAATTCTATGTTCGCAGCTAAGCTACTACCTTCGGTTTTTTCAGCCACTTTGGCTAACAGGAATGGCGTTGAGGCTTTACCAGAAATCCCATTACTGTCCATCTCGGCAACCGCATCTTTAATCACCTGATCGATCATCGCTTTGTCCAATGCGAACTGAGCAGGAATAGGATTGGCAACCACCACACCGCCTTTCAAGCCCATCTGCCATTTTGCCGCCATTGCCGCCGCAATCTGCTTTGGCTCATCCAAACGGTAATCAACACCAAAGTCACTCTCACACGTGTAGAACGCGGGCAAGGTATCGGTTCGATAACCGACCACTGGCACACCTTGGGTTTCTAAATACTCAAGGGTTAAACCAATATCCAATATCGATTTAGCACCAGCGCACACTACGGCAACATCTGTATTAGCCAGCTCTTGCAGATCAGCGGAGATATCAAAGGTTTGCTGCGCTCCACGGTGCACACCACCAATACCACCAGTGGCAAACACTTTAATACCAGCCATGGCCGCTAGAATCATGGTCGAGGCCACAGTGGTTGCGCCATCGGCTTGCTTGGCCACAATAAACGGAATATCACGACGGCTAGTTTTAATTACCGCTTGGCCCGCTTTACCTAAATACTCAATCTCGTCATGGGTCATGCCCACCTTGAGTCGACCTTTTAAGATAGCAATCGTCGCCGGAATGGCGCCATTGTCACGGATGATCTGTTCAACTTTACGTGCCGTTTCAACATTTTGTGGGTACGGCATACCGTGGGAAATAATGGTTGATTCCAATGCCACAACAGGTCGTCCGGCATCCAGTGCCGCTTTAACTTCAGGGTTGATATCTAGGTACTGCGCTAACATAGAGACTCCTTGATAACTCGATTAACAGATATTTCAGACATATTTGGATTGATAGTCGCCAGATCAGACAAGGCAACAACAGCCGCCGCCATGGCAAACTCGGTCGACTTTCTGGTCGGCCAATCTTGAATAAAACCGTGTGCAAGCCCAGCAAGAAAAGCATCCCCTGCACCATTGGCATTTACCATGGCTACAGGGATTGCAGGAATTAAGGCTTGTTCATTGGGTTCGCTATAGAAGACACCGTCGGCACCTAAGCTTAAAAATATCCGCTCAACCCCTTGGTTATGAAACCAGTTGGCCAAACCCGGAAGCTCGCTGTAGTTTTCGATAACCATGCCTGAGAGCTGTTCAGCTTCTTTAAGATTGGGCTTTAACGTATGGATAGCGTTGAGGTAAGGTTTTAACTTGGTGGCTTTAGCGCAAGAAACGGTATCAACAAACAGAGGGATCTCGGCGTAATTGCTTAAGAGATACGCTAACGCGGCTTCTGAAAGATTGGCATCAACAATAATCAACTCGGCACGCTTTAACATCGCTTGTTGAGATTTCAGCACGTCGACACTGAGTCGCTCTAAAATCGCCATGTCATTAATTGCGACATGCATATCACTGTCACCGTCTAGCACTGACAGGTAGGTTGAGGTTAACGCATCGTTAAGTTGTAACGTGTTCTTCATATCGATGCCAGCACGTTGACAATGCTCGATAATTTGTTGCCCGTAAGCATCTTTACCCACTGCCGTGACCAAACGGGTATCGGAACCTAATCTAGCGAGGTTTTCAGCAATGTTGCGTCCGACACCGCCAGGTGAACAACTGACGCTACCAGGGTTTGAGTCACCAACTCTAAGATTTGCCGCAGGTCTACCGAGAATATCCATGTTGGCGCCGCCAATAACCACCGCATAACGGTTTTCCGCTAAGATATAGCCCTTGCCGCGAATTACGCCTTTGTTGGTTAAGTTCATGATATGTCCCGCTACCGCAGAGCGACTAATACCTAGCTTGTCGGCTAAGTCTTGCTGAGCGATTAACGGGTCTTGCTTGAGTAGTGCTAAGATTTCTAATTCACGTTCAGTCATTTGAGCGATCTCTATAAGAATTAAACAAACAAATGTTTGCACACCAAACTTTTGTTCAAACTAATCCAGATTATCTAAACGCGCAACCCAAACTGCCCCCTCGACAGCTCATTATGTGATCGCGATCGCCATCGAGCTAAAAGAAGTTGTGCTAGATCACAAAAAATCTCACAGTCAAAATGAGGAAACACAAAAGTGTTGAGGTGATAAGCAGGCTAATAGACTGCTTAGAATAGAAAAATGACATACAGTTACTGAAATGATGAAGCGAGTGCAGGAACGCAAAAAGGTGCAATGCGCCCCTTCTTGCTTAGACTATCTAAAACTGGTACTGCAGCGTGTAATGGCCGCAAGTGACTAACGCCTAGAATTAGCGTTTGTGATGTTTAGTGATGAACCTGTCTAACTGGTTACCAAAGGCTTGCTTCTCACTTTGACCTATCGCTGCCGGCCCACCCGTTTGCACGCCGCTGGCTCGCATAGTGTCCATGAAATCACGCATATTAAGAATCGATTTAATATTTTGCGTGGTATATAACTCACCCCTTGGGTTGAGTGCAAAACCGCCTTTGTCGATAACCTCTGATGCCAATGGGATATCAGCGGTTATCACTAAATCTCCCACATCAAGACGTTTAACGATCTCATCATCGGCCACATCAAAGCCAGATGGCACTGTGACTAAATTGATAAAACGAGAGGGGGGAATGCGCATCACATGATTCGCCACCAAAGTGACCTCAACCTCAGCACGATCGGCAGCGCGAAATAACATCTCTTTAATTACACCAGGACAGGCATCAGCATCGACCCAAATTTTCATTTTTCTTTCCTCTTACGGGCAACTATTGGCACTTAAGCGCGCCCTCATTATTGATGCACGGCTATGATATCAATAATAAAAATGCCAACGACTATAGCATTAAACACCATTTGACGATAGCCACCATCAGCCCTCCCCTTGTGCATAATGTACTCTTGTAAGCCAACAACAAAGATAGATTAGCAATGATTAACAATCTTCCCACAGGTATGATAGTTTTAGCCAACAATACTGGTTTCAATATTACGTCGATTATGAGCAAAAAAACCGCTAGTCAATCAGCTTTTAATGTCGATTGCCTGACTTTTTTACAGCAATTACAAGCCAACAACAGTCGCGATTGGTTTAAAGCAAATCAAGCCGAATATGAAGCTAAGGTACGCACTCCTGCATTAGCGTTTATCGAAACGATGACCCCTTATATTCATCAGCTATCGCCAAAATTAACCTGCGTGGCCAAAAAGGTGGGGGGTAGCCTCATGCGCCCTCAACGTGATGCGCGTTTTAGCAAAGACAAAACACCCTACAAAATAAATGTTGGCATTCAGTTTCGCCACTTTCAGGGCAAAGATGTGCATGCGCCAGGTTTATATTTACATATCGCCAATGATGGTTGTTTCTTAGGGGCTGGGATTTGGCACCCCGACAGCCAAGCACTTAATCAAATTCGCACTTGCATCGATGACAACCCCAATGCCTATAAACAGGCATTAGCGCAACTCGCAGATGCGGGGTTTGCCATGGAGGGGGACTGTTTAATCAGGCCACCAAAAGGGTTCGATAAAGAACACCCTATGATTGATGAACTGAAACGCAAAGATTTTATCGCCATTAAACCGATCACCACAGAGCAATTGCTCGGTCAACATTTCGATACTTGGTGTGCCGAGCAATTTAAGGAGACCAACAAACTGATGGCCTACCTGTGCTTTGCCTTATCGCTCGACTATTAATAGAAAATAGGGATATTTTGTGAATAAACCACTAACACTTAAAACCATAATTAAACCTTTAGCGACTATCGTCACACTAACCATTACCAGTGCGGTTATCACTGGCTGCACCAACCCAAACACTCCAGCGGGTGAAGAGGGCTATGTTTTTGAACAACCGCGCATTTTTGGTGTTGGAGGCTACCGTGGCAGCTTGATTGGGCCGAGTAATTACGGCGTTTCATTGTGGCGTAACGAGATCATTAACATAGATATGCGTCCAAATACCTATACTGAGAACTTTAAAATTTTGGCCAATGATGACCTTAACATTAGCTTTAACTTTCATGCAGTCCTCGCCATAAAATCAGGCTCAGTAAAAGAGGTGGTAGAAAAGTATGGCGCAGAAAACTGGTATATCCGCTTTGTTCGCGAAACCTTTAGAACCTTTGTGCGTGATGAAGTACAGCGCTACGACAGTGTCGCATTGAAGGAGAATCGCTCTAAAATTGCCGAATCAGTTGAAGTGAAGCTTAAAGAATACCTTAAAAGTTCGCCGTTTCAGTTAAGAAACGTGGTGATCGGCAACATCAACTATCCTGAAATTGTTGCCATTGCGGTAGAGAAGAAACTCGCCGCGCAGCAGCTGCTATCGGAGAAGGAAACCCAAAAAGAGATCGCGCAAAAAGATGCGGAGATCCGTATTGAAGAGGCCAAAGGTATTGCCGAGGCGCAAAAGATCATCAACACTACCCTCACACCAAACTACCTGCAGCATGAAGCAATTAATGCGCAGTTAAAAATGGCCGATTCGCCCAACCACACCACAGTGTATATTCCTGTTGGCACCAATGGTATTCCGCTGATTAAGGGGACCAAATAAAACGCTTAGCGTCTTATCTGCGTAGCCCGTCCAAGTAGCTCATCAGCACACGGCGGGCCTGCTCGATAAGTTGATATTGTTCAGCCTTACCCAGCACACGAATGCCCTGCAATTGCATGACTAAAAAGCTCGCCACCTCTTGCGTATTCAGGGCGCTAGATAACCGCCCACGGCGCTGTGCATCAGCCAACACCTGAGTAAAGGCTTGATGCAGACTATCAAATAACCGACCGCAAAGCTGCTGCACCACCTCATCTTTCAGGTATTTTTCCAGTATCGCATTTTGTAAAAAACAACCATAAGGCTGATCAACCTGCAGCGCAATAAACGCCGTAATATAATCCTTGATCGTATCCAAGTCTGCGTCATCAACAAGTAGTGGCGCTAATTTTGGCTGTGAGTAATGCGCTAAATAGTAGCTTAAAGACTCGCGGTACAGGCTCAACTTATCACCGAAACTGTTATACAAACTAAAACGATTAATCTTAAGGTGCGCCACAAGATCTGACACAGAGGTGTCGGCGTAGCCTTTTTGCCAAAATAGCTCCATCGCCGCTATTAGCTTGTCCTGTCTATCAAAATTACAACTTCTTGCCATAGATGATTTTACTCTTAGCTATTAAAAACCGATCAATACAAGGTTCTTGACCGAACGTTCCGATATGATTTAGATTCTATTCTAACCGAACGTTCAGATAAAGAAAAAGACACTATCTGAACCCAAATACTACAACTTTAACGAGAGCCAAAGAGGGATAGATGAAACTCTACGAATTAGCCATGACCCCCAGCGCCAGACGGGTCAATATCTTCCTTAATGAAATGGGAATAGAACTCGACCGCCAAAGCCTCAACCTGCGTGCAGGTGACAACCTCAGTGATGAGTTTAAAGCACTGAGCGTCAATGGTCGCATTCCAGTACTTGAGCTCGATGATGGTCAAACCCTTTGCGAATCCATCGCGATCTGCCGTTATTTCGATGAACTAATCCCAAGCGAACACTCGCTGTTTGGTCGCTCAGCATTAGAGAAAGCACAAGTGGAGATGTGGCAGCGCATCTGTGAGTTACAAGGCTTATTAGTTGCGTTTCAAGCCTTTAGAAATATCACCAAAGTCTACCAAGACCGTGAGCGCTGTGTCGAAGTGTGGGGCGAAGAGTCGCGCCAACGTGTAATTGAGTTTTTACCCACACTTGAGAAGCAGTTGAGTGAACACCCTTTCGTCGCGGGCCAGCATTTCTCCGTCGCCGACATCACCGCTTATGTGATGATGAGCTTTATTAAACACCTTGAGATCGCCCCTGATGATACCCAAGTCAATTTGGGTAAGTGGCTGGCAACCATGGAGCAACGCCCCTCGATACTAGCGGTCAACGGTTAACCCCCACCTTTGGCCAAGATATGCGCTTATGGGAAAGCCTGAAAAATCGGCTTTCCTTGGCTATTGGAAACTTTCCCGTTAGTCGGTTTCCTTTTTCCATGCTTCAATCGCTTCATTCGCAGCCCTAAAAGCCTCTACGCCTGATGGCATACCGCAATAAACCGTTGAATGCAGCAACACCTCTTGGATCTCTTCGATTGTGCAGCCATTACGAAGTGCCCCCCTAACATGCCCTTTTAGCTCATTTGATGCCTTTAGCGCTGCCAAGGTAGCGATCGTGATCAGGCTGCGCGTTTGCTTTGAAATGCCCTCACGCACCCAAACCTCACCCCAAGCATTTCTACTGACCAGTTCTTGCAGTGGTTGCGTGAAGTCAGTCGCTGACGCTAATGCTCTATCGACAAACTCATCCCCCATCACCTCGCGTCGTTTTGCGATACCTAGCTGAAACTTTTCGCTATCCATTACTGACTCCTTTCTAAAAACGACCAAAACTCAACCAATTCAGTTCACTGCATCAAATTTAAAGTAAATGCACTTATTTTACAAGGTGATAACAAATCAGATAATAAAACGAGCGGAAGGACACCAGATGCGAGGAGGCGGGGCAAAAACCTCTAATTAATGAACGTCAAGAGTTGTGGGATAAATGCTCGGCCCTCCATGACACCTCGATGATAAACCGCTTCAACTTTAGACACATCACGTTCTAAACGCGATAAACCAAGTGGCGTCTGTGGCTGTAACACTAACGCACTACCATCGGCTTGGGCGGCTAATAAGTCAGCAAGTGCTTGGTTGTATACCCGATGACGCTCAAGCAAGGCTGCTGCAACATGGGGATATTGGCGGTAAACACGATTCGCTAACCATTTAAATTTAAATGCAGACTTACGGTAGGCAGGTTCTTGGGTCAGAATCACTACTTGGCGCGGGTAACCATCACTGCGCGCCTGCGCCAAAGGGATAGGTGCGCCGATGCCGCCATCTAAATAGGGGACGCCATCAATGGTGGTCGGCTGAGAGATAAAAGGCAAACTGCTTGATGCGATCAAGACGGCTAAAAATCGGTCGTGGTTAGCAAAGTCGGCGCGACTGAAAAAATTAGTCTCTCCAGTTTCGCAATTAAAGGCACCGACCTTAAACTCTGCGCCACTTTGAGTAAACGCATCAAAATCATAAGGAATCAGTTCATTAGCCATACGTCGATAGGTAAAATCAGTGTTGACATAATTGCCATCACGTAAAAAATGACTGAATCCCATGTAGCGTTTATCGGCTAAAAAACCTTGCTGAATTTTGAGGTTACGTCCGTATTGGCGTGATAAGTATGATGCGGGATAGATAGCGCCGGCGGAGACGCCAACAAGGTAATCGAAGTGAACATCAACCTCAAGAAAGGCATCGAGTACGCCAGCGGTATAGATGGCACGCAGACCACCGCCCTCAAGCACTAACGCCGTATTGCCTGTTAAACTATCCGCCCTGACATCCATATTACGACAACATCCACTGCACATTAGCGCTGAACAATTCGACGAAGTAACTTGTCCGCCATTTGCCACAACCATCGAGGTGTAAATATCACCGACATTTAAGCGTTGCCTTTTACGTTAAATCGCTGCGTTAAGTAACCAATCATACGGATTACTACTCTTCAGCTTGGATTTGGCCCACTAAGAGCACTGGCGCAGCGTCAAGTTCATTTGCATCCATCATTGAGGCAATACGTTCTACCGCCGATAGAAGCTGACTCTGCTCCCATTCTTCAAGATTTTGATAACGTTTGATAAAGTGATCTTGTAACGGCTTAGGTGCAGCACTTAATATTGCGACCCCGGCTTCACTCAGTGATAAATGCCATTTCCGCTTATCAGTTTCACTTCGGGTGCGCACCACAAGGTCTCGCGCTTCGAGTCGATCAATAATTGTCGCGACTGTCGCAGGACTTAATGCAACCTCTTGTGCGACCTCTTTAGCAAGCGGTCTATCTAGGTTGGCGATGGTTTGAATCACCATCAACTGCGGCCCCGTTAAGCCCGATTGCTTATTGAGTTGCCGAGAATGTATATCGATGGCTCTGATCACACGGCGCAACGATATTAATAGTTGTTCGTACTTTTCCATAATCCCCTCTCATTTGAGCTGCACCATAACAGAAATACGCAACCGACTCATGCTTCAAATGCAAAAAAGCAGAACAACACGCTCGGTTGTTCTGCTTTTTGTGTGTTTAACATTCAGATGTTAAACAGTGAAAGTTAAGTCACACTTAAAATTCAAAGGTACGTGACACAGACAACACGGCGCGAGTATCGCTGCTGTCAGTATCCATACTGGTATCTTCTGCAGCAAGGTTAAAGTCAAAGCCTTTCCAGCTGGTCATATATTCAACACGGTAGTGATTATAAGCGTCTTTACCATTCCAAGACCATTTGTCTTCATCTTGCGAAGTTGAACGATCGAAGCTCACACGTATATCATGTCCCTCTGCCACTGTAAAAGTGTGCGCAGCCATCATGATGTAGTGCCCTGCATCTAAACCAAAATAGTCCCACGAGTACCAAAAGTTCAGCTCAGTTTGACCCAATGATGAGCCATAACCAAATTTGGTATACGCTTCTGGATATTTGTACTCATCAGAGTATGAATCACCATGATAGGTATAGTAAGCAATACCGGCATCAAGCGAAAAGCGGTCGGTCAGCTCGAAATACTTACCACCATAAAAATCTAACTCTAACCAAGTATCATCACCTGATCCAAAATCCACATTTGACGCCCAAGAACCCACGTACCAACCACTGTCGAAGCCATAATCTAAACTCGCTTGCAGTGCTGGGCCGTTGTCTGTTTGACTGACACCATTGAATGTATAATCAGAGGTTAAGTTAACGGTTGAACTTAATCCTGCCATAGCTGTAGATGGTAATGCTAGTAGGCCTGCAAATGCGATGCGTTTAATTGTTGTATTCATCATTTTCCTTCATTTTTATTAGACCTGAACTCAAAACCATGAGTTCAGGGTGTTTAATATCAATCAGTATAATTTTGTTGAACAGGTCGCTAATTAGCTAGCCAGCTCAATTTTGCCGAAGTCGATTTTATTCTCTTTAGGCGAACGCTCAATTTCTGCCACACGTCGATACTTGGTCGCCATGATATAGCCAAAACAACCTAAAATGAGTGCAATGGCTAATGCGCCCACCCACTGAATTTGTAGGAAATCTAAGCTAAATAACAAGGTGAGACCGCACATCAAGACTAGGTTGCCTGTGATGTACTTAACCTTGCCAAATCGTTGCACAGTCAAGTTTAGGTTATCGGTATACAAACGGATCAATGAGTCGAGCGAGTTGATCACAAAGGTAATACCAACCACTACCATGGCTAAGTTATAGAAACCTGCCGTCGGTATGGCATTGGCACTGTAGTAATAGAGCACGCTAAACCAGATAGCGATTGGGATAGATGGAAACACCATCATTGCCACTAATACCTGATAGGTTTTCATACCGCCAACGAAACGAGAGGTAAACTGACCAATCATAATGCTCCATGCAAACCACCAGAATAGATAGAACTCATGATAGTCATTGAGCGGCAATACAAAGTGGTGCAAATTACCAAAGTAGTCACCAATCAAGGCAAACGTGGTAACAAACTCACCCACACCTGACTCTGCAGACATAAACGCACCAACCCACATCAGTGCAATAAGGCCTAGAAACAACCAAGTACTTGCAAGGCTTAACGTACGCACATAGCGAATACTGGTGCTCGAATACACAGCGGCCGCAATCACAACAAATACAATTAAGTAAAAGCTGCTAACGATGGTTTCACCATCACCTAATTCAGGCAGATACCAAGGCAAATTAGTCAGTAACAAATAGGCAGTAAACGCACAGGTACCTATGATGACTAAGTTATTGATGAACTTAATCACGGGAATTTCAAAAAATTTCACCCTTGGTTCAATCACACAGAAATAGAAACAAGTTAAGAAATAGAATGCCCAAATCAGAAAGGCCCAGAAGCCAAACTCAATCGCGAGAGGGTTAGAAAAACCATACTCAGGATTGGCCGCCAGATCGGCGTAACCTGCAAACTCAGTCAACGGGAACATAATCAACCCCACATCGAGACCCGAGGTAAAGAGAATCGCGATAAAGGTAAAGGTACGCACTGGTGTCACCCCGACACACTCTATATTTCCCCAGCGATAGATGACAAAAGCGATAGCCGCAAAGGTAAATAAAATCCCTATAGTTAACCACGTGGTCATTTGTTCCCCCTTGAACAAAATATTAATGCAAACATACTGTTAGTTCCATTTTATTGATTTTATATTACGTCAAGGTGCCATTTTTAGGCTGCAACAACCCCTCAAGCCTTAAATATCGTTTCTGCGATATTTAAACCCTGATACAAACCGTTATAGTTTTACCCTGACAATTAAGGCCTTTTAGTCAATGTGACTTAGGTAGGCCGTCAACCTAGAAAGTGCTAATCCAACAAGGATTAAACACTGTGTCTCTTTGGAGACTGCTGGCGCTGATGGACTTGCCACTCATCGGCAATAACCACAGGAGCGTCACTTGCCGCCAGCGGCATCTTACCTAAAATCAAATCAGCGGCACGCTCTGCGACCATAATGGTCGGTGAATTTAAGTTACCGTTTGGAATGGTTGGAAAAATAGATGAATCAACCACTCGCAATCCCATCATGCCATGTACCTTAGTTTGACTGTCTACCACCGCCATTGAGTCTTCACCCATCTTGCAAGAGCATGATGGATGATAGGCACTCTCTACTGATTGCCTAACAAAGCGATCGATCGCCTCATCACTTTGCACTTGGATTCCGGGTTGGATCTCTTCACCGCGATATTCATCTAGTGCCGGCTGATTAATTATTTCGCGAGTCAAACGCACACAGGCACGAAACCCTTCAATATCATCCTGATGCGACAGATAGTTAAACTGAATTTTAGGAGCGGCCTTGGGATCACTCGATACCACAGTGACAGCGCCACGGCTCTTGGGTTTGTTATGCCCAATATGTACCTGAAAACCATGACCGGCAAACGCCTCCTTACCGTCGTAGCGCATCGCCGCGGGTAAAAAATGGTATTGTAAATCCGGCCACTCAAGCCCTGGTTTGGAACGAATAAAGCCACAGGACTCAAAGTGATTGGTTGCGCCTAATCCCGACTTGTTGAGGATCCAACGCGTACCGATAAATAACTTATTGAGTGGGTCAAGTTTTCCATTGAGGGAAATAGGCTTTAAGCACTTAAATTGAAAGTAGAACTCAAGATGATCTTGTAAGTTTTGCCCAACACCCGGTAACTCATGTAGGGGTTCGATGCCGGCAGCACCAAGGGTTTTCGCCGCGCCGATACCTGACAGTTGCAAGATATGTGGCGAACCAATTGACCCAGCCGATAACACAACCTCTTTACTACAACCCACATCAAGAATTTTGCCTTTACGCTCATAGCGCACGCCAACAGCACGTTTACCATCGAGCAATACTTTGTGCACAAGTGCATGAGTAATAACCGTTAAGTTACTACGCTGCATTGCTGGCCTTAGGTAAGCGTTAGACGTTGACCAACGCACCCCATTTTTGACCGTCATATGCATAGGACCAAAACCCTCTTGCTGCGCACCATTGTAATCAGCGGTTGCTAGGTAACCCGCATCAACGCCAGCATCAACAAACGCCTGATACAGCGGATTCTTCATCTGATTGCCATTATTGACGCCAAGTGGTCCGCTATCACCACGGTAGTCGTCTGCACCAAACGCCCAAGTCTCAGCCTTTTTAAAATAGGGTAAACAGTGTGCGTAATCCCAATCTTTGGCCCCCGATTGCTGCCACTCATCAAAGTCACGCGCATGGCCTCTCACGTATACCATGCCATTGATCGATGACGAACCGCCCAACACTTTGCCCCGCGGGCAATGCATACGGCGATTATCTAAAGATGGCTCAGCTTCTGTCTCAAACTGCCAGGCATACTTCTTAGTGTTCATGGGAATCGATAGCGCTGTTGGCATCTGGATAAAGATGCTCTTATCGCTGCCCCCTGTCTCTAACAGCAACACTTTATTGGCAGAGTCTGCCGACAAGCGGTTGGCTAATACACAACCCGCACTGCCAGCGCCGACTATGATGTAATCGTATTCCTGTTTTGGATTAATCTGGTCCATGGGCACTCCTTAAAATGGGCTTTCAAGCGTTGTCATGCCGACATAGACCGCTTTAATTTGGGTATATGCTTTTAAGGTTTCACTGCCATTCTCACGACCAATCCCTGACATTTTATAACCGCCAACAGGCATCTCCGAAGGCGAAGCTCCGTAGGCATTTATCCAGCAAATACCTGCTTGCATTTGGTGGATAACACGATGAGCACGAGTGATATCTTGGGTAAAGACCCCAGCCGCTAGCCCAAGATGAGTATCATTAGCTCGCGCTATCACTTCCGCTTCATCATCAAACGTCAACACGGACATCACAGGACCAAAGATCTCCTCTTTCACTATGCTCATCTCATCGCTGCAATCAGTAAAAATGGTGGGGGCGACGAAATAACCATTCGGTGCGTTTTCAGGTGTTAGCGCATGGCCACCAGCCACCAAGGTTGCGCCTTGTGATTTGCCTTGCTCAATATACTCAAGCACTTTTTGTTGATGAGCCTGTGAAATGAGCGCGCCAAAATTGGTTGCCTCATCCATAGGATCACCGCATACAATATTATTCTGGGTTCGCTCAACGAGCTTTCGAATAAAACGAGGATAGATCCCTTTCTGCACAAATACGCGCGTACCGTTTGTGCAAATTTCACCTTGGGTATAAAAGTTGGCTAACATCGCCGCAGAGACAGCGTTGTCGACATCGGCATCATCGAAAATAATCAAAGGTGATTTTCCACCTAGCTCCATGGTGACCTCTTTGAGCGTTGTCGCTGCAGCAGCCATCACCTTAGTGCCGGTTCCAACTTCGCCGGTGAATGACACTTTGGCAATCTCATCATGTAAGGTTAACCAAGCCCCCACTCGACCATCACCTTGCACCACATTAAATACCCCATCAGGGACACCTGCTTGGGTAAAGATTTCAGCCAGTTTTAGCGCCCCTAGAGGTGTCTCTTCTGAAGGTTTAAATACCATCACGTTGCCGCAAGCTAACGCTGGCGCGGCTTTCCAACATGCTATTTGTAGTGGGTAGTTCCATGCGCCAATTCCAGCGCAAATACCAAGTGGCTCACGACGAGTATAATAAAAGTCATCCCCTACTGGCTGCTGGTTGCCCTCAATACTGGGGGCAAGCCCTGCAAAAAATTCTATGGCATCGGCACCCGTTACCACATCCACTACAGAGGCTTCTTGCCAAGGTTTACCAGTATCGAGCACTTCAATGGCGGCTAACACATCATTTTGCTCACGCAACAAGGCTACCGCTTTTTGCAAAATACGGCTGCGCTCCATGGCTGTCATTTTTGACCAGACAGCAAAACCCTGTTTAGCGCTTGCTATTGCCGCTTGCTTAATCTCGTCGTTTGCCACTTCAACAAGGTAGCTAATCTGACCGGTAGCAGGGTTAATAACTTCAAAA
Source organism: Shewanella colwelliana (assembly GCF_001735525.1). Classification (NCBI taxonomy): domain Bacteria; kingdom Pseudomonadati; phylum Pseudomonadota; class Gammaproteobacteria; order Alteromonadales; family Shewanellaceae; genus Shewanella; species Shewanella colwelliana. The sequence continues at coordinate 458,311 of NZ_MCBT01000046.1, read as the reverse complement.
GTCTCGCCTGTGCCATTGGAAAGATATTGACCATGAATATAATTTTGATGAACAACTAGTGACATTGATTTTCTCCGTGCTGCACGATCACAGCCTCTATAAAGCTCTTACATAAATATTGCGCTTGCTCGAACTCTTTTTCGGGCGAAACACTTAACGCACTGCGTAACCAAAAACCATCAATCATTGCTGCAGTCTGTTTTGCAGCTTCAATTGCCGCAGGTTTGCCGATGAGCGGCTTAAAAGAAAACAGTAAATTGCTATATAGACGTTGACAGTTGATATGTTGAAGTCTGGCAAGACCGGGATCATGCATCGCTTGAGACCAGAAACTTAACCAGGTTTTGGTTGCAGCATTTGAACGTTGTAACTCTGTGAAATTGGCATCAACGATAAGCGACAGTCGCTGTGCTGGCGTCAGAACCTTACCTTGTGTGCGACGAAGCAGGGCTTGTTTAAGTTCATCGAGCAAATATTTAAGCGTTGCTTCGATTAACCCCTGTTTCCCACCAAAGTAGTGGCTGATAATGCCAGAGGACATACCCGCTAACCCGCTGATAGTATTGATTGTAGTGTGATGTAAACCGTGACGTTCAACAGAAACTAAGGTCGCATCAATTAACTGCTGCTGTCTGACTGTTTTCATTGGCGGTCTAGGCATAAACACTGCTCTCTTGTTGTTCTAAAATAGTTAATTGAACGTTCAATCAACGCAATCATAATAGTTAGAGCTATAACTATCAACCCCGCCGCGCGTTTTGCGACACAAGTCACAGATTTTCCCACAACAAAATTCAAGGAGGCGCTCTCGCGCAAAGCGTTGATTTCATTAAACTAAAAACCAACCTTCACCCATAACCTGTTGCTACAAATAAAAAATCAAATAATTTCCGACTAAACATTAGTTTTAGCTGCAACTTACCTCTGCACGTAAAAAACCATAAGTAGTTACAGCCATAACTTTCGTTGTCACATCTTGGTAATAAAAAACTGGATTTAAACGCGAGGAGATTTAGGCTGGCGCGACTCAATCGCTTGCCAAAGCTATGCGTTGTACCGATAAAGGCAGATCTGCCTGTGCTGTGAGTGAGTAGGCAAAGCCGATGGCTGAAATATACACTCAAATAGGGATTAATCTATCAAGCGGAGATACCAAAGGCAGTCACATCTGTTAAACTTGCCGCTTCAAAAATTGATATAACGCTAGGCAACTATTCATGGGCGATTCCACACCATCTCAATCAACGCAAGCTTCACCGTCTGAGGCAAGCGCAGCGACACACCATATTCATCAATCAGTCGTCGTGGAAACGCCAGCCCAAAAGCGTGCCCTTAGCTATAGCAATACAATTCATCAATTGTTCACACAAGTCATGGACGCAAAACAGCCCGCTGATCGTATCTTAGCTGACTATTTTCGTAGCCATAAAAAACATGGTTCTAAAGATAGACGAGTCATACGTGAGTCTCTATTTGGCTTATTTCGTTGGCATGGTTGGCTTAAGCAGCTAACGACGGCATACACTGCGCCTCAAGCCTGGTTTGCTTCACTGGCTTTAACCGCTAAAATTGAAGACCATCGCTGGCAAGATATCAGCGCTGCATGGCAGGCTTTTTCAACATTAACAGAGCTTAAAGCGTTAGACAGTATTGACGATCTCGATAGTTTGCATGCTAAACAGCAGCTACTACAGCGCTGTTTCAACCAATTTAACTTTGCAGTCACCGAGCTCGCTCCTGAATGGTACTGGCGTCATTCCCAGCAGCTCACTGACAATGAGCAATATGCACTCGTTGACGCGCTCTCTTGTCGTCCACCCATTTGGGGGCGTCTACAGGGTATCTCAGCAGCCAACGCAATCGATAAGCTGTCTAAGCTAGATATCGAGGCAAAAATGAGTGAGTTTTTTGTCGATGCCATTAACCTTGGCCATAAAAGTATCAACCTTAACGCTTTAGGGCTTTATAACCAGGGGGAGTTAGAGATACAAGACTTAGGCTCTCAGGTCATTGGCAATATATGTGCCCCAAAACCGAACGAATCGTGGTGGGATGCTTGTAGCGGCGCCGGCGGTAAAACGCTGCAACTGCGCTCACATATGCTTTTGCAAGATAAGCACAGCAAAGGCAGTATCCTTGCATCAGATATCCGCAAGAGACCATTAGAAGAGCTAATGAAACGCGCAAAACGGGCAAAGTTTAAGCAGATCACTGTTGCACCTTGGTTGTCGGATGCCTTGCCTGTGACTGGCGATCATTTTGACGGTGTGTTGGTCGATGCCCCTTGCAGCTGCACAGGCACTTGGAGACGGAACCCTGACATGCGTTGGCTCGATGATGAACATGCGATCACCGACAAACCCGCATTGCAACTCGATATCTTAAGCCGTGCGTCTGCCGCTGTGCGATCAGGAGGCACCTTGGTATACGCGACTTGCTCAATCAGCCCAAGTGAAAATGAAGCGGTCGTTAATGCTTTTTTAGCCAACTATCCGCAGTTTGAACTGCAACCTCTGGTCCACCCCTTTACTGGACTCACCACCACTATGTTGACAGTAATGCCTTATCAGGCAAACAGTGACGGCATGTTTGTCGCTAAGATGATTAAAAAACCAGGTTAATAACAGAACCACAATAATCGCGGGGTTCTATTATCACCTTTATTGTGAACTCCCGATGTGACTTTCTCAGTGACTTTATTAGTGACTTTCACAAGTCACTTGCGGGGTTAAGCTTCATCTATATTACCGCCAACTCCTTCTCGTCTTTCAGACACCCAATTGTCTTGTTACTGTCACACCCCTGTCATACAAAATTTTTAGCATGCCCAAACAGACACAATGTTAGAGAGACAGCCCCAATGTCACAGTTTTATGACCATGAAATGCACACAGATGAGATGCCCCATCGGGAGTTTGAAAGTGATGATAAGCTTAGAAGCAAACGCAGTAAGCAGCGCAAGCGCCAGAGAACATCTCAGCAAAAGCACAGTGAATTTGATGAAGACCACCAAACGTTACTATGGCGTTAGACACCACTTTATACAAATAAAAAAGGCAGCGAATGCTGCCTTGTTAGTTGATACCGTTAGGTATCATTAAAATGTTGCTGAGCCACCAATATAAAAGCCAGTATCGAAGGTCTTATTACGGCTATCATCATATTGCAAACGAATATTGCGGTAACCGACAAATAGACCCAGAGCGGGGTTTAGTTGAAACTGGACCTTGCTATCAATCTCATACTGCCCATCTAAACTGCCAAAACTTAATACTGATGGTGCGTAATATGCGGACGTTTTAAATGCCACGTTAGAACCAAGATCTATGCTATAACGCCCGCCTACCGCGACGGCACCGCCATTAGAACTGTTGTTCGCCCAATAATGAGTAAACTTTGGGCCAATCTCAAAATGGTGAATACCCGCATCATGGCTAATGTGAGCAGCTGCGGATAGCGCATGTCCCTCATCGTCAGAATAGATATACCCCATTACAAGGTTACTCTGCTTGTTTAAATCGAATCCAATTTCGGTAGAGAGGACATCGTCATTCAATCCTAAATTGAAATCGTTCGCTGTGGCGGTGACAGCCACAGAACTTAGTAGCAGCGCAGCAAATTTTAGTTTCATAGTTACCCCTTAAGATGTTGGTAATAGGGTAGCAACAAACAAACCTAACAGCTATAAAACGATATATATCACAGGGTTAAATAAGAAATGCTCTACATAAACCTTACCCACACCCAACAAAGATAACAAACCCAATACAAGAGTCACCGTAAGCAAACGCACAAGCCTTGCACATGCAGACGGATCCCCTTTCTCAATTTAAATTGCGCACAACCTAAATTCAGGTTATTCTGATGCCATCAATAGCAATGGGAGAACAATATGTCTATTTATGATTTTTTAGTGACCGACATTCAAGGCAATGAGCAGTCGATGAGCCAATATGCGGGCAAAGTACTGCTTATTGTCAACACGGCGAGTAAATGCGGCTTTACGCCACAATATAAAGCGCTGCAGGCGCTCTATGATAGATACGGTGCCGATAAATTTGCGGTGCTGGGGTTTCCCTGTAATCAATTTGGTAAACAAGAGCAAGGTGATGAAACTGAGATCAGTGAGTTTTGCGAACTCAATTTTGGGGTTAACTTCCCCATGTTTGCCAAAATTGAGGTTAATGGTGAGCAAACTCCTGCGCTATACCGGCATTTGAAACAGCAGGCCAAAGGTTTGCTCGGCAGTGAATCAATTAAGTGGAACTTCACCAAATTCTTAGTGGATGCCCAAGGTAATGTCGTTGAACGGTTTGCGCCGACAACGACTCCAGAGTCATTAACGCAAAAGATTGACACTTTAATCAATAAATCCAAATAGATATAAATTGACTAGAAATAAATCAAAAAATAATTGCTTAAATTTTGAACTTAACCCTGCTTTTAAGCTCCAAATATTGAACACGAATTGCTTTTTCATGTTCATCATTCTCCCAGGGACTTCTAGCGCGGTCCCCTTGATCGCACTCGATCAATAGGCAACCTTAGGGGTTGCCTTTTTTTATGCTTAAATCGTCAAAATTAATCTCTGCGCCGACCATAGCAAGGTCGACAGATAAAATGCTAACATGTTGCAAAAGCGTAAAAAATTCAAGGAAGTGACGTGAGCTTAACGCCATCAACTCAGTCCCAAACAGAGCAGCAAGCACCAACTAAGAAAGCCTTCTTAAACAGTATCAATCACTTTCGTGGTATTGCGATTATCTTTATCGTCATGGCGCACTGTTATCGGCCGGCGGGTTGGCAAGTTGAAACCTTAAGTGATAAAACTTGGTTTAACCTGATGATGAATGGCACGGTTTTTTTTGTCTTTATCTCGGGGTTTCTTTTTCATCACGTTTTCTCACATCGCTGGGATTACAAGAAATACATGAAAAACAAAACCAAATTTGTTTTTCTTCCCTATCTTTTGTTATCGCTGCCGTGGATTATTTGGCACATCACCGCGGGTACCAATCCACTGATGCATCTTAACTACACCGAATTAACCGACCCCATTCAAATAGCCAGTTGGTACGTGATCACTGGGCGCACCTTAACCGCATATTGGTATATTCCCATGGGTATGATGCTGTTTGCCTTATCGCCTTGGGTAATGCACTTACTAAGAAATCATCGTTTAATGCATTATGCACTGCCCTTGTTAATCATCGCTATGGTGATCCACCGCCCTGAATCCAACCTTAATGCCATTCAATCTCTAGTGTATTTTTTACCAGTTTATCTTTTTGGTGTATGGAGCTCAGAGCACAGAGATAGGCTGTTTCCATTTATTGAAAAATACTGGCTAGTGATGTTACTTGCAGCGATAGCTCTGGCATTTGGCCAAGCCCACTACTTTGGCGCTGGCGTACTCAATAAGCAAGCGTTTGACTTGACGGTGCCCGATCTGATGCTGCCACAAAAACTGCTGTTGACCCTAGTGCTATTAGCCTTACTCAACAAAATTGAACATATCAATATTAAGCCATTACAAAAACTGGCCGAAGTGAGTTTTGCTATCTATTTTATTCATCCATGGCTGACAACACCGTGGTGGATGCTGTATGGCAGCCCTGATCTCTTTAACCTTCAGGGACAAGGCAACGTCATCACGACCCTATTGGTCACCCTCGCTGTGATAGCAATCTCTTACGCTATTGCCGTCACAGTTAAAGCATTATTTAAGCAGCGCAGCCGATACTTAATCGGTTGGTAAGCCTTTATCTGTCAAACGTAAGCACGTGATCGAATTGATAAAAAATAGAGATAACACATTGAGAATATTAAATTTACTTCCAGTAGCCTTTAGCCTGTTTGCCCTAAGTGTATCGGCTAACGGGCCAAGCATTAATGATGGCCCTTATCTAATACAAAGTTCACCTAGCCAGCAAAGCGCTTATTGGATCTGTGACAGCCTACTCAAGCAAAGCTCTGCGGCCCCCCATAACAATCAGGTCAAATTTAACCGTCCTAAAACCTGTACCGAACTACCTGAGCCGGTGCTCAACCCAGTGGCTAGGCAGGTACTTGCCGATACTTATCAAGGGGTTAAGAAGATTGTTGCCCTAAGCGATGTACATGGCCAATATGACGTACTCATCACCTTGCTGCGTAATCATCAAATTATCGACGAGCACAACAATTGGTCTTTCGGTGATGGACATATGGTGATAACGGGTGACATGTTTGACAGAGGCCACCAGGTTAACGAAGTGCTTTGGTTTATCTATCAGCTCGATAAACAGGCCAGCGAAGCCGGTGGACAGCTGCACCTGTTAATGGGTAATCATGAGCAGATGGTTATGCGTGGTGACCTGCGCTATGTCCACCCAAGGTACGATACTGCTGTTAAGCTCCTTGAGCGCAGTTATGACAAGCTCTATGGCGATGACACCGAGATTGGCCAGTGGCTTCGCAGCAAACACACCATAGTGAAAATCAACGATATGCTATTTCTTCACGGCGGTATCAGTAAAGAGTGGGTTGAGCGCCAACTCACGCTTGAGCAAGCCAATGCCCTCTACCGTCAAAATATCGATAAGAGTAAAGCCGAATTAAAGGAAAATGAACTGCTTAACTTCCTGTTTTTTGGCAATGGTCCCACTTGGTATAGAGGCTATTTTAAGGCGGAATTTACCCAAGCTGAACTCGACACCATCTTGGCCTATTTCAAGGTGAACCGGGTCGTCGTTGGCCACACCTCTCAAGAGCGAGTGCTCGGCTTGTTTAATAACCGAGTGATCGCGATTGATAGCAGCATCAAACTGGGCCACTCTGGGGAGCTACTATTGATAAACGAGAACGGCTTAATTCGCGGTAAATATGATGGTCAGCAAGTGCCACTGTAATCGTTAAACATCCAGACCAAGTCACGACGACTTGGTCTGGTTAACCGGCTAACCACCCACAAAGTTTTCCCGCTCAAACTGCCGTGCTTTACTGCTTTTGAACGCTTCAATAATCTTAATACATTCATAGACCTGTTTCACATACAAAGGCATTCCATTAGAGTGAGGTTGAGCAGGCATTTTAGTGCCCACCAATTGGTGTTGATACTGTTTCGCTAAACTAGGTTGCCAAGAGAAGTTCAAAACACGCTCCCCCTGAGTGGTCAGCAAAAAGCACTTATAATCTTCACGGGGCTCGGCCCATGCAGATATGGAGCAAAACACAGCAAACAGTAAAACAATGCTAGATTTCATTCGTCAATCATCCTTTTCAACAGCAACAACCGCTTAATTGCTACTGTAATAGTAAATTTTATTGGTGCGCAATCGTCCACCGATACAACGCTGATCGCCTGCAGGACAATCTTCATCGGCCTCTTTCTTTACCATTTTATTTGCGGCATCCCCAATTCCTATCAAATACATATAGGCATCACCATCTTTACCCGCACTACCACTATTAGCCGATGGGATAACAAGCTGCGGTGTATCTAACACCAAATCACCTGCTTCTAGATAGGTGTGAGTGTATGTGCGCCCGCCCATGTGCAGGTCAAAACTGTATAAGTAACCTTTACCAGAGGTTAAGCACTGATTACTTGCAGCGGGATTACCCGGTACAAATGTACTAAAATAGACCCGTCCATTGATGATGGTAGCTGACGATAAATTCTTTTCCCCTTTACGGGTAAAGTCATAAAACCAACCCCGTTTGTGGCCAAAGGCAATTTTGCTCGATTTATCATTTATTTCAGCCGTCGTGACATTGTAGAGTTCATCTCGCGTAAGCGGCTCTGGTGCCTTAGGCCGCCCAGTACCACCAAAGGTCTGGGTAACTACGTTCCTATCCTGCAGAGTAAAAAACATATCCTCTCTTGATGTTTCCGATGGTGCAGCGCGATGACCACTACCAACAACGACGGCATCATAAGGAATATTTTGGAAAGTCGTCACTCGGGTCGTTTTACCATTAACGGTGTGATCGGCGACCGCCGTATTATTAAACATGGTTTGCGCTACTGCAGGCCCAGAGAAGAAGCGTCGATTTTGGCTTAAACTTTTGCGATCCCCAAGGGATGCAAATTTAAACCCTGACCAACTCTTCTTGTCAGCTGTTGGCATATCCATGCGCCACACATTTCCGCCGGTATCAGTTGCGTAAATCCTATCGGTAATACCATCACCATCACCATCTAATACCGCGACACGACTTGGAATACTGTCAAGAATGCCAGACAGCTGGCTAGTTGGGCCAAAGTGATGCATCAGCTTGCCAGATTCGGCATTCACAATGAACACCCCACGACCTTTAGTATCACTAGCACCAAGGCTGACTCCATCTTTAGCCGACGGTGAATACCCTGCACCGAAAATCAGCACAGGCGTGACAGCGCCTTTATCATTCTTTATCGTTGTTACCACTGGCGTAGACCATGTTTGACCTAGCTCACTCATACCTGGAGAGTTTGAGTCGATTTTCCACATAAAGCTTGGTGAATCGGGCTGACTAATGTCAATCGCATAGTAACTGTTACCACCTCGGCGCATACCAAAGAACAACCAAGCTTTCTCAATACCTGTACTGTTATTCTTAACGTACGCCACGGGTGAACCATCAACTCCGTAGACAGAATGAACACCTGTAGGAATATTTTGTCGCAGCGCTCTAAAATTAGGTAGCAGTTCGTAAGGCATAAATGCCCAAGTTTCAGACACGGTATTAGTGGTCGTATCATCTTTGAACATATGCATAAAACCATGATTTGTTCCCACTAAAATTCGAATATCAGGTTTACTCTTACTACCGAAGTTCAGTGCTAAGGGCTTTGAATGCAGCGCATCCCCCATGATATCACTGCGCCAATTACTATCAGGATCTGCAATGTTCTGTTGATTCTTATCATTATCAACATCTAAACCTTCAACCCACTTAAATAACGACGGTAGCCAACTCTTATCCACCCCCATAAACGTTGCTAAGGCATCTTTGCCTCCCGCTTTAGATGCCGCACTGTCGATGGTTAAATCAGTCAGTCCACTACCAAGATTACTGTAGATTTTACGCTCACTAGCGCTCTGCATCGCTGAAAGAACGCCGCCCTTCTTCACATCATTACCATCACCACACAGCTTTTTAGGAGTCCAATAGGAGCAAGCATCATCCTTAATATTGCCATCGGCGCCGATAGCAAGCTGATTCTCTGAGTCCCAAACAGTGCCATCCTCTGCAACACGAAACTTCTTAATGTTCCCCACCCAACGCGGACCGCGATCGGGAAGAAACATTGAGTAGTAGGCATAATTAAAGGTTTGCGTGCGATTAAAGTTGTTACTCGCCACTGATGGCGAGGTAAAACTGGCACTGTTTTCTAGCACCTGATTGACCGCTTGCTGAATAGACCCTTGCAACTTGGTGGCATCGGTTGCATCGAAATAACTTCCACCGCCTTTAACCGCCACCTTTTTCAACAACTCTTCAGCCCTTTTAGCCCCTTCACTAAAACCAATGGTATGGGTGATAACATGCTGATCGCCCGTCATATTAGGATTTACATCCTTACGATTCATCCAGCTCGACAGTGCACTCATGTAGCTAGTACTGTGCTTGTCAACACCGCCGGTCAATGTCTTCACCGCGTCATCGGCAGCACCATCTAGGGTTGGAACACCATCAGTAATAAAAACCACATACGCTGAGTTTTGGCACTCTTTAAATGGCGATTGATACTTGCCATTCTTCACAATATCTTTGTCTAACACTTTGTTGTTTTTGACGCTGTATTGCCAGCCATTACCTCTATAATCTTTGTCGTCATCGCCAAACAGTACAGATTCACCTGCAAAGTAGCGATAAGCCTCATACAAGGTTTCACACAATGGGGTGTTCCATGCGTAATCGATAGCGTTAACGCTTTTGATCAGTGTCTTTTTATCACTGGTAGATAAGGTTTTAATACCTGAGATGATACGACCACCGTTACGACCATTGTGCAGCGTGTCATCAGGGCCATTCATATTGAAAATTGCCAAGCCGAAATCAACACCTGGAGTGGTTAATATCACATTGGTGATCGAATCTTGAGCTAACTCAAGACGCGTCTTATTAACTTTTGTCTTCTTGCCGTGATGCCAACGTAAATAATCTTCAGTATAAACGGTTAGTACCCGCCCAGTACCAAAACCCGTCAATAATGCTTTTTCTTTTGCACTTACCTTAACTGAATCAGCAGACCTGCTGTTTGCCGCGGTATACATGACTGGCGACGCGGCAGTACCAACACTGTCAATCGGCAAGCCCTGTTCGACGTTGTTAGCGTTTTTCCACTTACTATCTTGCACATCTTCGAAACAATCGACAGCTCTGGCATTTAATCCATTGTTGTCACCAAACTCGCGCCATGCGCCATTCGCACCACTAAAGGTGTACTTCCTGAAAAATCCAGTAAACACCCCATAAGTGTCTAAGAAATCCCAAGAGCTTTGGCAACCATTGATATTGCCCTTAAACTTACGTCGCTCATTTGGATCATCGGGGTCAGGCAACTTACTATTACCGGAATTTCCCTTTACATAGTAAAGCGTATGACTCTTGCCATAATTGCTTGCCCTCATTCCACCATCACCGGCACTATAAGGCTCATCGACACCATATACAGTTGTGCCCATACTCCCGGAGTTGTCGAACACAATAAGGATTTGTGGACGCTCACCAGTACGCGCGCTCGACTCATACACATAGAGCTCGGTGTCATCGGCTACCGTTGATACCGACATAAACGATAAGCAAGCAACCAACAAAGTAACACTTGCTTGCGCGCCAGTGACCTTTGCACCCAAAAAGCACGCTTTTAGACGCAACCAGAGACTTGCCAATATCGATTGGCCAAGGCTAAAAATATCCATATTGCTAGACATAGTAGTTAAATTTCTTTTTTTGATTAAGACCCCAAACCGCACCAGTGCTAACTATGAACATGCGTAACTAAAATAGTTAAATCGTCTAATATAGAGCAACTGCATAGAACAAAAGTACGATGAAGCGTGGATTTAACACGCGATAGATACAAAATGCAACATTTGTAACTGAAACATTTTCACCATAGAAAATGATGAGCGAATAGACACTGCATAAACAGTGAAACACTAATAAGATAAAATACTTACCAAGTACAGATAGCATTTTAACATTAAGAAACACTCGTGAGATTTAAATAGGATATAAGCGATTGATTAAAAAGAGCACAAGCTCTAATCAGCACAAAAATAAAACAACACGGTACTTTCACTTAATGACACTGATTAATTAACAATCAATTAGGCTTGACCGTAAAAATATTGAAGGTGAATATTTAGTCGAATTTAAAATATTAATATGCACGATTAATTTACAGTTCAATATTCATCAAATTTTTCACCTAAATATAAGCGGGCGGATGATTGCGATATCACTATTAGATATATTGGTAACGTAACATTCCATTATAAAATGATCCCCTTATGGGGTACTAAAGCAAAATGCTAAAGGTAAATCATTACATAATGCTGCCAATCAAATCATTGAGCCCGGTAATCACCTAGGCTCATCAATATTAGCAAGAAGAGTCAACCGGTATAAAGAACCATAACGATTAACTCGCCTTGCTCATTAACGCTTTTTGCGCCGCGATCGCTCTGTCGAGCTCTGCTTCGACAAAACCTGGCGAGCGAGTGTGCCCCGAAATCAAACGATACATAGCTGGGATCACAAACAATGTCACTAAGGTCGCAAACGCCATACCGAAAAACACCACAGTCCCCACGGCAATGCGACTCTCAGCGCCGGCACCTGATGACATGATCAACGGCACCGCTCCCACTAACGTCGTAAAGGCTGTCATTAAAATTGGGCGTAAACGTCTCGCCGACGCATCGATAATAGCTTGTTCAATAGCGAGACCTTTGTCGCGCAGTTGGTTGGCAAACTCAACAATTAGAATGCCATTCTTGGTCACCATGCCGATTAACATGATCATCCCAATCTGGCTGTAGATATTCAGCCCTTGCCCCGTCAAATAGAGCCCCAAGAAACCACCAAAAACCCCCATGGGAACAGTAAACATCACCACCATAGGATTGATAAAGCTTTCAAATTGCGCAGCCAAAACCAGGTAGGCCACCAGCAAAGCCAAACCAAACACCACTAATACACTGCTTTGATTCTCTTTAAAATCTTTAGACTCGCCAGTGTAACTGACAGAGATATCGCTGGGTAAGACCTCTATCGCTTTGGCATCAAGAAAGTCCAGCGCCTCACCTAAGGTATAACCTTCGCCTAAGTTGGCTTTAAGGGTGATCGATTTTTGCTTATTCGTGTGGCTCAGTTTATGGGCCGAAGCCACCTCTTCAATTTGGGTAATGGCATCTAAGGTGACCAACTCACCATTATTGGCGCGCATATAGATCTGGCTGAGATCCGCCATACTATTAAAACTATTCTCATTACCACGCAGGTAAACATCATATTCTTCACCGCGCTCGATAAAGGTGGTTTCGCTGCGGCCACCTAGCATCACCTCTAGGGTTTCAGACACCGCAGCCACACTAATCCCAAGCTCTGCAGCCCTCACTCTGTCGACGGTGACAACCAGTTCCGGTGTTGTTTCAGCATAATCTAAATCGGCCCCCTCAAGCATGGGAGAAAGGTGGGCCTCTTCTTGTAGAACTTGCGCCCACTTAAACAGTTCATCGTAATCTGAGCCGCCCAATACAAACTGCACAGGTTCGCTCGACTGCCCCCTAAAGCCAGGCAACATAGGACGAACCATCACGTCGGGTATCCCTTTTAGCGCCTGGGCGACAATACCAAGTGCCTGCTGGGCATTAATATCTCTGTCTTGCCAATCTTCCAGTTGCATGATGACAAAGCCAGTTTGATCCCCTGCTCGTCCACCAAAAGCGGGGGCTTGGATACTAAAAGATTTAATCACACCTTGACCAAGCAATGGCATTAAGCGTGCTTCTACGATATCCATATTGCCGGTCATGCGGTTATAGCTAGTCCCTTCAGCCCCTTTAACGAAAGCAAAAATGACACCACGATCTTCCTGAGGAGCAAGTTGAGCAGGTACTTGTTGCAGTAACACACCACTGCCCACTACGCAGGCAACAATAATAAATGGCGCTGCAATACGATATTTGACCGCGTTGGCGACGCCGCGGCGATATGTTATCTCTAGGTGAGCAAAGATGCGCTCCATCATCCGATTAAAGCCATTAGGTTTTACATTTGCCTTAAGGATTTTGCTCCCCAACACCGGGGTTAATGTTAATGCCACAATAGATGAGAAGATCACCGACATTGCCAGCATCACTGAAAACTCGGTAAATAGGCGTCCCACCATGCCATCCATAAAGGAGATAGGCAGGAATACCATCACCAAAACAGCTGTGGTCGCAACCACGGCAAAGCCAACCTCCTGTGCACCTTTGTATGCAGCAAGCAGCGGGGACTCGCCTTTCTCTATGTGGTGGAAAATATTCTCCACCACGACAATGGCATCATCGACCACCAAACCGATAGACAAAATCAGTGCCATCAAGGTCAGTAAGTTAATCGAAAATCCAAAGTAATTAGCCGCAATAAAGGCTGAAATGAGCGACACTGGTACAGTCACGGCGGGGATCAATGTGGCACGTCCCTGACCGATAAAGATATAGAGCACAAGCACCACTAAGGCCCCGGTAATATACAGGGTGTTGTAGACCTCGGTGATAGAGCGATCAATAAACACTGTCGAGTCATAGTCAACAGTCAGCTGAGTTCCTTCGGGCAGGAATTTTTGGATCTGGTCTACCTCAAGGTGTACTTTTTTAGCCACTTCAAGAGGATTAGCATCTGACTGCGCCACAATCCCAAGGCTCAGATTGGGAACCCCGTCGCTTTTAAAGGTAGAGTTTTCATTTTCGGCACCAATAAATACCGACGCAACATCTTTAAGGTAAATCGGCGTGCCATCACTGGCCGTGCGGACCACTAAATAATCAAAGTCCTCGGGGTGATGATACAGCCTTGCGGTACGCACTGTCATGACCGTGGTGTCATTGCGCACTTCACCACCTGGCGTTTCGACATTTTCGCTGCGCAATGCCGCTGTGATATCGGCGGTCGTTACGCTACGACCGGCCATCAACTCAGGCTTAAGCTGCACATACATCACCTTATACAGGCCACCCGAAATATTGACAGAACTCACGCCCGTGATCAGGCTGAATCTGTCTTCAAGTACGCGTTGGGCATAGTCAGTTAACTGAGTTCTGTCCATGGTTGACGAGCTTAAATTGATATAAACGGAAGGCTCTCCCGAGCCATTATCTTTCGATACGATAGGATCATTTGCTTCATCGGGCAGACGACGTTGGGCACGTGCTACAGCGTCGCGCACATCACTCACTCCTTCGGTGAGATCCCAATCCATATCAAAGGTGACTGTAATACGCGACATACCATTGCGGGTCACAGAGGTGATCTCATCAATACCACTAATGCCTGTAAGTTCATCTTCCAATGCCGTGGTGATTTGGCTCTCCATAATGGTTGCCGATGCGCCGTCATAGGTCGTCATAACAGTGACTACAGGACTCTCTACGTCGGGCATCTCACGCACGGCCAACTTAGAAAATGACACCACACCGAACACACATAACAGCAAACTTAAAACGATGGCGACTACCGGACGTTTTACCGAGATATCAGACAACACCATTAACTGCGCCCTCTCTCATCGACCTTACCACCCTCGGCAAGCTGTGAAGAGAGATCGTCCACTTGCAGGCCATCACGCATATTAACTAGACCTTGCACCACAATCCGCTCACCAACCTTTACACCTTGGCTAATCAACACCTCATCGCCAATACGAGCACCGAGACTGACCTCGGTACGCTTCGCCCTGTTGTCTGCATCAATCACATAAACAAAGCGTTTAGTGCCAGAATATTCTAAGGCCTGCACCGGAATGACCGGCTCAGAGATTGGCGCAAACCCCACATTAGCCGACATCAACATGCCCGGCTTGAGTTTATGCTCGCTGTTATCAAAATTAACGCGCACCTTCAGATTTAAAGTTTCTGGATTGATCCTAGGGTCGATAGCGATCACTTGGCCTGTAAAGATCTCCCCTTGCCATGCACGATTGGTCGCGGTGACTTGCATGCCAATAGTCAAACGAGAGAGATACACTTCTGGGACTTGAATGTCGAGGCGCATCGACGACAGATCATCAAGACTCAACAGCTCAGTGCCAGCACTGACCATCTTGCCTAAACTAAAATCCACTAAGCCTGCAGTCCCGCCAAATGGGGCTTTAATGGTATGAAAATCCAATTGTGCTTGTGCCGCTTGCAGACGTGCTTGAGCGATGTCAACACTGGCTTTTTGTGCATCAATTTCAGTTTGGGTAATGGCATTTTTAGTAATTAGTTTTGAAAATTCAGCCAGCTTACGCTGCTCGTCACTCAGGTACGCCTTTGCTTCTGCCACGTTCGCTTTAGACTTAGTGTCTTCAATCACCACTAACGTCTGGTTAGCGCTGATCGCTTGATTCGCCTCGACGCCAATATGTTTGATTTTACCCGCAACCTCTGCGGCAATAAGCACTGAGCGAGAAGCCTCAAGTTTGCCAATTAGCGAGATGTGTTGTGACAGCTGATGCGCTGACACAAGGCCACTGACGATGGGAACAACCCGAGCTGGTACGGGTTTGTCACTGGATTTACGCGCCTCACCTAGCTGGCTGTATGCCAATAAACTAAGCACCACGATGAGCAGTACGGTAACACACAGAGTCTTTTTCATAGGTAGGGTTGAGCCATTCAAATCAATAATTTGGTTGAGGGATATTTTAAAGAATAAAATCCGCTTATAGCGTAAAGCAGTGTAAAGCAGCGCAAATCAACACTGAAAAATCACTTTGAAATTGCAACAAAACATGAGTTGTTACCATTAGCAAACAAGTACGCAACCCCAGGCGACTGAAGCGACACATAACCGCAACACATAAGGCGACAAACAAATCCATCACATCAAGCTGAGCCTCTTGGATGAATGAGCCACCACAACTATTTAGCCCTGCGTCAAATTTTGCTACCCTAGCCTATAATATCCACAGTCCAAGCCATTATGATCCTCACCTGGTTAGACCCAAATTCACGTGCAGAGGTGTATCGGTTTTATCGCCAATTTATGCCCTATGCCCGACTAACTAAAAAAGAACTAGTCGCTGTTGGGTATCGGTTAACAACACTTCGACAACCAAGTGTGGCAAGTGACACCATTACAGCGGCCGTTCGACTGAGGCCTATAGGGCCTTACCAGCTATTAACAGGCATGTTAGTTCACCCAGATTATCGCCAACAAGGACTTGGACATAGTTTGATGCAAGCGATTGATAAATCACTTCAAACCACACCGAGCTTTCTATTTTCACTGCCTAAACTCACCCACTTTTACGCCCAACATGGGTTTGTTGAACATGGTGTTATGCCAGCGGAGATAACTCAGCTGTATCAAGGTTATATCAATCAGGGAAAGCAACTGGTATTAATGCGTTATGAACTACAGACGTTAACTAAATCGTAACACCTTGGTTGAGTTTTTTTGTAATAGCATTAAAGTAGGCGCTAATAACAATAAAAAAAACGCCCAAAATTAGGTGATCTCCGTTGACCTCAAACTGCTTCGATAGACCCATCATCATCTTGTCAGCACCGCGCTCTGGTAGCACGCTGTTATTTGAAATTTTATCTAAAAGTAAACACTTATGGACCATAGGTGGTGAAAGCCATGGCGTCATTGAAAAACATCGCCAGCTAAACATTACCCATAAACAATTTGAATCCAACGCACTGGACGAATCTGATTGGAGCCAGCCCTTAAACAATGTCCTACAAGATGACTTTCGGGCCGCGCTGCGAAACAGTCAGGGCGAACCCTATACACCCGATGTCGGCTCGATACGCTTTCTAGAAAAAACCCCAAAAAACAGCTTACGTATCGACTTTCTTAACAAGGTTTTTCCCGATGCACGTTTTATCTTTTTAGTCAGAGACCCCAAGGAAAATATCAGCAGTATTATGCAAGCCTGGCGCAGTCAACGTTTTAGAACCTATCCCGGTCTGCCAGGTTGGAATGGTGACTGGTCACTCTTGCTACCAAAAGGGTGGCAAAAGCTCAAAGGTGCCCCACTCGAATCTGTTGCCACGTTTCAGTGGCAACAGGCCAACGAAACAATCATGCAATCATTGACCAAACTCGCCCCTGAACGTTGGCAGCTAATGAGTTATCACGAACTCATCGCATCACCCCAAACAGCGATTGCAAAATTTACCCAATTTTGTGACATTCCATTCGATGATGCACTGCAAGATTTATGTCGTGGTCCACTGCCCTTTTCACGCTATACCGTATCAAAACCAGCCCCTAACAAATGGGTTAGCAACTTTGGTGAGATACAATCAATGTGGCCACAAATGCAAAGCACGCTAAAACAGATAAATACCTGGTTAACTCGCAGTGGGCAAACACCACTGAGCGAACATTGGCCTGCCGAATTAGCGCCAACTGTCGATGACTCACGCAGTCAGCTAAGTGCCGAGCTAAATTCCCCCAATTACGCTGATGTGGGACGCAATGCACCATGCCCTTGTGGATCAACAAAACGCTTTAAGCATTGTCATGGCAAACTGAGTTAATCTGCGCTGTGACCAATAAACCTATAGCAACAAATCGGGTACCCTAAATGAAGTTGGATCATGAGTTTTACCAGTTACCGCTGACCTTTGATATTGAGCAGTTACAGACAGAGATAGCCCAATTTGATGAAACTGATTGGGTGGCTCACCACGAGAGCTTTAAAGGCAACTCGGCGATAGCCTTAATCTCGGTAGATGGTACCTTTAATAATGAATTTAAAGGGCCGATGAAGCCAACACCAGCGCTCGATAAATGCCAATACATTCAGCAGGTCATTGCCTCCTTCGGTGAAGTTATCGGCCGCTCGCGCTTAATGCGCCTCGCCCCAGGTTGTGAAGTACCTCTGCATAGTGACATCAATTACCACTGGCATAAGCGAGTCAGGATTCATATACCTATCACCACCAACGAGGATGTCATTTTCCATTGCGCCGATAAGCAGGTACACATGGCACAGGGTGACTGCTGGATCTTCGACTCGTGGAAATATCACAAAGTAGTTAACGATAGTAACGAGATGCGAGTACATTTAGTCATCGACACCATCGGCTCTAGCCGTTTCTGGCGCATGATACGCGAGCAGTCATTAGTGTTAGGTGAAGGCACCCACCTGCCTCGAAAACACCTGATGTTTGATACCTGTGCTCAACCGACTATCCGCACCGAACATGTTAACTTCCCCATCATCATGCATCCGAGTGAAGTATCGGCCTTAACCCAGACACTCACAGAGCAAATTGTTAGCTATCAAGGTAACAATGCCGACAACAGCAAAGCATTTATTCAATTGCTTGAAGATTTCAGCTTAGATTGGCAGGAGCTCTGGTCATTATTTGGTGAGGACAGAGCGGGGTGGAGTCATTATCACCAACTACGCCAACGCACCTTATCCTCTGCAGCGCCTTTTGAGCAGCTGGTCATGGTTGACTCGCTCACCTCGGCAATGAAGATATTAGTGCACCTAATCATGGGACCTTGTATGAGCACAGAGCTGGCTCAGCAGCAGGCAACAAAAAACAGTGCGCCACCGACAAACCAAGCAGCTAATGCTGTGAATGTTGCCACTGAGCAACTGCCCGCAGGGCTCACCCGCAATAGTCCATGTCCTTGTGGATCAGGCAAAAAATATAAACAGTGTCACGGGCAATTAGTGTGACCACAAAAACGAGGCTGTACTTTATACCAATCGGTATAAGGTACAGCCCAGCCATCAATACAGCTAAGTAAGGAAAAGTTGGTGTGCTTTGGCAGTGATATCTTTAAGTGTTTGATACTCATCGGCCATATAGGGCTGGTAATGCTCACTCTGCCCTATCGCCTTTTTATTCATTGGGCGCCTGACTTGGCTAGCACTCGGCGTTAACACTGTGCGTGTAGATTCATAAAAACGCAGACAACTTTCTTCAAAGCCTAAACCACAATAATCAAGCATCGCTGGAATTTGCGCATCTGGATCATGCACTAAGCTCTCAAAACAAAGATGATAAATATCCCCAGCGAAACAGTTTTGCCAATGACTCATCAGCTGTAAATACGCTTGCCAGTAAAGGCAAATATGCTCAAGGCTGTATGAGTAATCGTGACCGCGACTAAAGTGCTGCTTATAAACCCCTAAGCCATTATCAGCCGCGTCGCGGATGACATTGATGATCTTGGCTTCAGGAAACAGCACCTTAATTAAGCCAATATGCATAAAGTTATTAGGGTTTTTATCGATAATATAACGGGCGCTAGCTTGCTGTTCTTTTGGCAAATATTGCGAGGCCTGCGCTAAATAGCTAGCACGCATCGCAGCAATCTTCTCTGGCGGTAGTTGCGATAGCATCGTGCTATAGCCCCCTGCCATCTCTAGCTCAAGTGCCAAACGTTCCATATAGGGCAGCTCATCGGTAGCTTCAACCAAACTATGGCTCGCCAGGATCTGCTCAGACAGCGTGGTACCAGAGCGCGGCATACCAACAATAAAAATGGGGATTAAGCTTTTTTGTGCTGAGGTTGTTTGAATCGGTGACAATGGTTTGCTTGCTAATAAGCGCTGAACCAGATCGGTAAAAGGCTGAACTTTAAACGGACGCAAGGGCTGCATCAATTGATTTGCGCGTTTAGCGGCATCGAACGCTTTGCCATAGTCCTGATGCTGCTCATAAATTCGATTAAGCGCAAAGTGAAACAGTGACTGACTCGCTGCAGAAAATTGCGCCGATGCGACATTAGTGGTCAATGCCTGTTCATCCGACTCGGTAAATCGATAATTTTTTAAATCGGCAAGACTCCAATAGCCCGTCGCCTGATTTTGTGGGTCGAGGGCGATATAGTCATGGTACAGCTGAGCGGCTTTAGCTGTATTGCCTTTAGCTTTGTATACGTGACCTAAATTAAGCGATGCCTGTGCCGTTTGCTCTCCCCCTGCCAAGGCTATACTTAATGCTTGCTCTGCTTCATCCATCTTGCCGATGCGGCTTGCATTTATGCCCAGTCTAAACTGCAGTTTTATCTCTTGTGGTGCTTTGACGACTAACCGCGCAAGCGTTTGATAAGCTGTGAAATAATCTTCACGGTTTTCAGACAAAACCACTAAATTATTCAATACCTCATCGTTCTCAAAACCGTTAGCTAAGGCTTGGCAGTAATGATTTTTTGCTTCGACAACATCTCGACTTCTAAAGGCAAGATGCCCAAGAATGGCTAGCGCCTCGCCGTTGTCAGGGGCCCTACGCACCACCTTTCGCGCATAGATGCCTGCCGATGAATATTTGCCTTGAGAATAAAATGCTCTGGCTTCCTCTAAGTTACGTACTTCTCTACTCAATGATGACTCCGGCTATTATTGTTGTTATACCGATCAACTGAAATAGGTGATCTACTGAATTAATTTCAATGCACCTACGTAAAGCAATGCATTATTAACAATATGTCTTTATTGACAATTTACACTTACGCCCTGCTATGTTTGCTAAAAAAATCAGCGCCATAAATGCGATTACTTGGCTTTATCAAGCACTGATAGCAAAGCTATTTTACTGGTCGAGTGTCGAAATGCAACGAAGTGATAACACAGGCTATGACCATAAGATACTTCACAGTCGGCAAACACTCAGGTATGGTTTTTGAGCCTCCTCATTAACCCTTAAGGTTCAAGTGAAAAAACTCGCCATCTTTGTCGATGTCCAAAACATCTACTACACCTGTAAAGAAGCCTATGGTCGCCAATTCAACTACCGAAAACTATGGCAACACTTAGGCTATGAGGGAGAGATAGATAAAGCCTATGCCTATGCCATTCATCGAGGTGACGATGGACAGCTCAAGTTTCAGGACGCACTGAAACATATTGGTTTCGAAGTAAAGCTCAAACCGTTTATCCAACGCAGTGACGGCAGCGCGAAAGGTGATTGGGATGTGGGTATCACCATAGATATTATGGAAGCTGCCGCAGAGGTTGACGCCATTATCTTACTCTCTGGCGATGGCGACTTTGGTTTGCTACTTGGGCATGTTCACCATAAATATGGCGTCGAAACCCAAGTGTATGGTGTACCACAACTCACGGCTAAATCCCTGATTGACGCTGCGACTCAGTTTCATCCCATCGACACAGCCTTGCTCCTATAATGACGACGGTTAAGTCGCAAACTGATAGAGCTGCTCACAATACGCCTTCGCTGAGCGTGACCAATCGAAACGCTTGGCCTTTGCATTATCACAGATAGCTTGCCACTCAGCGGTTGCCATCTTAGGTAGTAGAGCATCAAATCGGCGCAGCATCTCACTTGCCTGCTCGGCGATGCTATCGCCGAAAAACACAAAGCCATTCTCCTCATCGTTGACGGTATCTAGCAAGCCACCCACTCCATGCACTAAACAGGGCTGGCCCGCCCTCATCGCTAACATCTGACTAATACCACAAGGTTCAAACGAGCTCGGCATGATAAACAGTGAACCTTCATCATACAGAGCCTGCGACAAAGATAGGTCAAAGCCATTAAGAAACAGAAAATTATGATTACAACTGGCGAGTTTGGCCAGCGCTTGCTCAATCTCACTGTCGCCACTGCCTAACAACACCAACACCCCTCGCGGTGAACATTGTTCCAGTCGCGCTAACAGATGCGCCAATGTACTAATTCCCTTGTCATCTTGATGAAGTAGAATCTTCACCTTTTGGTCGGTTAAGCGCCCCACAGAAGTGAGAATCGTTCTTGGTTCAATACTATCGCCCAAGGCTCTGTTGAGCCTTGCAATTGTCACGAGAGCAATTTGGTCGACACTGCGCAAGTAGGGATGATTCACCATCCACCGTTGCAGTGCATTTTCAGCCTGACTAAGTAGCAGCGCCATGGTATCTAAGCCCCCTTGCTCCAAGGCTTTACGGGCTGACAGCTTGCGGCTCGATGGCGAAGCTCTCTCATACTGGCAACCGTTGAGTATGCCAAACAATTGCTGGTGTTGCTGTTTTACTTGCAAGTCTTCCTCTAAGCCTTCACCACCATAAAACCCCCGCTGTGCATCAGATCGCTGCAACACCTCTTTGGCATAATTTGGAGAGACCAGGTGGACCTTGTCACTTAATACAATTGCGGCGCGCAAAGGGTTAAAACAGTTAAGGTAACGTCTATCACAGATATGGTTAATCGCTTCATCGCTTAAATGACGATAGAGCTGCGGAAACCATGACTGCAATGATGAGTGCTCATTATTGAGCGGACGTGTCCCCTGTATTGCTAAATTATGAATCGTTATGGTGCTAGGAATGCGTTGCAAAATTTGATGCTCTGGCGAATAAGCTCGCAACAACGCCATCACGCCACAATGCCAATCATGTAGGTGGAGATGATCTGGCAACGCAATTGTTTGTTGTGCCAATGCCGTCGCAACACTGGCACAAAACAGCGCAAACTTATTGGCATCATCTGCAAAGGGTCGATCGCTTTGCCCTAGCGTATAGACATTGCCGCCATCATCAAATAGCGGATGGTCAAACAGGTAGAGGTTCACTTCAGGCAACTGCGGATGAACACATTGGTATAAGGTTACCCAATGAGGCTGTCCATAAAAGCTCACTTTAACCATAGTTTGCTGGCTCACGGTCAGTTCTCGATGCAGAAAACCGTAACTTGGCATGGCAATGTCGGCGCACACACCATAGGGATATAGCGCATGGGGGAGATCACGGATCACATCCGCCATACCACCAACTTTAGCTCCGTTCAGCGCACCATTTTCGGCCGCAAGCATCAATACTCTTTTCATTGCTAGCCTCTACTCATAACCCACAGGTAAACCCAACATATCGCGAGTCACTAAGGTAATACCGCCCTCTGAAACCCTAAACCCACGCGCCCTGTCATGGTCATGATTGTGACCTATCACTGTGCCCTCGGGGATAATGCAGCCTCTATCTAAGATGGCATTTTTTATTTGGCAGTTACGCAGCACCACCACATCAGGCAACACCACAGCGTTCTCCACACTGGAATAGGAACAAACCTGCACTTCATTAAACAACACACTGCGCCTGACGGTTGCTCCAGAGATTATGCAACCACCCGACACAATCGAGTCGAGTGCCATGCCACGACGATCATCATCATCGAAAACAAACTTAGCCGGCGGTAACTGTTCCTGAAAGGTCCAGATAGGCCATTTGGCATCATAGAGATTAAGCGCTGGCGTGGGTGATAACAGTTCCATGTTGGCCAGCCAAAATGAATCTAAGGTCCCCACATCGCGCCAATAAGCTTCTTCATCAGTAAAGCCACTCTTAAAAGGGTGAGCATAAACTTGATGGTCTTGAATGATCGACGGAATGATATCTTTACCAAAATCTCGGTCAGAGCTTTCATTCATCGCATCTTTTTTTAGCTGTTCAAACAGAAACTCGGTATTGAACACGTAATTACCCATTGATGCTAAGCAATTTTCTGGGTTATCAGGTAGGTGCTTTGGCAATTCAGGTTTCTCCTCAAAACCTAAAATCTTGTTGTTACCATCGACCTCGACTACACCAAAAGCCCCAGCAGCTTCAGCAACTGGCACCTCTAAGCACGAGACAGTCATGTCAGCCCCAGACTCGGCGTGAGCCGCTAGCAAGCCCGCGTAATCCATGCGATACACATGATCCCCCGAGAGGATCATTACGTATTTAGGCAGTTCATGCCGAATAATATCGATATTTTGAAACACTGCATCGGCAGTCCCCTGATACCAACTTTCGGAATACCTTTGAGAGGCGGGTAAGATCTCAACCGACTCGCCGAGCTCTTTCTTAAAGTGGCCCCAACCTCGCATCACATGCCGAATAAGCGAATGTGATTTGTACTGGGTTACCACACCAATACGGCGAATGCCTGAATTAACACAGTTGGACAATGGGAAGTCGATAATACGAAACTTACCGCCAAAATAGAGTGAAGGTTTAGCACGCCAATCGGTCAACTCATGCAGCCGAGAACCGCGGCCTCCCGCCAAAATCAATGCATAGGTATCTCGGGTCAAATTACTGATATAACGTGGACTAGGGCTTATATTAGGCATAGGTACTCACTCCTTGAGAAGATAGCGAACAGATATTTTTGATGGTCAACAGTGTTGAAGCCCTGCTATTAAAATCGATATTGATGGCATTGTGATGACAGTGATAACCCATACTTAAACTCTCCATATTTCATCGCGATATTGCCCTATGGTGACATCGCTAGAAAAGCGCCCGCTGGCGGCCGTATTACGCATACTCATCTGCGCCCAATGATGTTGGTCGCGGTAGGCATTAGCCGCCTTCACTTGCGCTACACGGTAAGATTCAAAGTCGGCAGCAATCATCCATGGATCATGGGGGTTGCGAATGCTGGCGATAATAGGATCAAAAATACCTGGTTCAAGCAGATTAAAATGGCCACTTTCCAGCAGTGCTAGCACCTCACTGAGCGCGGGAGACTGATCAATAAACGATTGTGGGTCGTAGTGCGGTTTTATCCCTTCAACCTCAGAAGCATTTAAGCCAAAAAGAAAGAAATTATCTTCCCCCACCTCTTCAAGCATCTCTATATTGGCGCCATCGAGCGTCCCTATGGTCAACGCACCATTCATCATAAACTTCATATTGCCTGTGCCTGATGCCTCTTTGCCGGCGGTAGAGATCTGCTCAGACAAATCGGTACCCGGACAGATAACCTCCATAGCACTGACATTGTAGTTTGGTAGAAAAGCAAACCTCAGGTAAGGCTTTACCCTAGGATCAGAATTGACCATGTGGGCCACATTATTGGCCAGCTTAATAATTAGTTTAGCCATGGCATAACCCGGCGCCGCTTTGCCACCCAGTAGCACACATCTAGGCGTTAACGCTTTGGTGTCGCCACGCTCGGCCTGATGGTACAAATGGATCACATGCAAGATATTAAGCAGTTGACGCTTGTATTCATGGATGCGCTTAACCTGCACATCAAACATCATGGTGGGGTCAAAATTAACACCGCACTCTTGCGTGACAAGCCCTGCTAACCTTTGCTTGTTATGCTGTTTAACCTGCATCCAAACATCCAGCAGTTCAGTGTCATCGGTAAACGCATTAAGGGCATTGAGATGGCTCAGATCCGTCACCCAACCTTCGCCTAATCGTTTGGTCAGTAGTCTCGCCAGCTCAGGGTTACTTTGAGCCAACCAGCGCCTTGGCGTCACGCCATTAGTCTTGTTATTAAACTTCTCTGGCCAAAGTTGATAAAAATCTTTAAATAGCCCGCTGGTCAGCAACTGAGTGTGCAACCCTGCCACGCCATTAACCGAGAAGCTGGCCACTATGGCTAAATACGCCATACGGATATTGGGCTCAGGTCCCTCTTCAATGATCGACATCTGCGCCAACTTGGTGACATCTCCCGGCCAGTGATGCGCCACCACGTCCAGATAACGGGCGTTTATCTCGTAGATAATATCCAACAACCTTGGCAACATATGGGCAAACAGTCGCACAGGCCAGCGCTCAAGCGCTTCGGGTAACAATGTATGGTTGGTATAGGCCATGGTCTCAGAGGTTATCTGCCACGCACTGTCCCAACTCAAACCATACTTATCCATTAACAGCCGCATTAACTCAGGAATAGCAACGCTGGGGTGGGTGTCATTAAGCTGCATGACATTGAGCTTGGCAAAGTCAGTAAAATCGGCGCCATGGCGAGCAACCCATTTATTCAAAATATCCTGTAAGCTTGCGCTCGAAAGAAAGTACTGCTGGCGCAAACGCAGTTCTTTGCCGTTCTCACTGGCATCGTTGGGATAGAGCACCATAGTGATCTGCTCGGCCAAATTTTTACGTGCTACCGCTTCGGTATAATCCCCCTGATTAAATTCCGCTAAATCAAAGTCATCAGTCGCTTCGGCCTTCCAAAGTCGCAATGTATTGATACGGCCATTATGGTAACCAGGGATTGGCATGTCGTAAGCCACCGCCAACACATCTTGCGTATCTGCCCAGGTAAACTGGCGCAGTCCGTCGCGGTCGACATAAGATTCGCTTCGGCCAAAAAATGGCACAATCACATTATGAGTAGGCACTCTGACCTCCCATGGATTACCATCTCTGAGCCACCGGTCTGGGCGCTCAACCTGATGACCTTCAGATAGCTTTTGTGCGAACATGCCATATTCATAGCGTATGCCATAGCCTGTCACAGACAGATCTAAGGTGGCGCAGCTATCAAGAAAACAAGCCGCTAGACGTCCCAATCCCCCATTGCCAAGGCCCGCATCATGTTCTTGCTCCTCTAACGATTCAAGCTGCACAGCATAGGGCTTAAGTACCTTGATACTTTCATCGGTAATATCGAGATTAAGTAGCGCATTACTAAGCGCCCGCCCCATCAAAAACTCCAGCGACAGATACGCCACCTGTTTGGCTTTATATTGGCTGTCTTGCATACGAGTTTGTTGCCAGTTCGGCAACATCTGTTCTTTAACGCTTAACGCTAACGCTGAAAACAGGGTTTGATAGTCGCCTTCCACAGATGAAAGGCCATTACTCACATGCCTTTCGAAACAAGCAGAGAGGGAATCACAAGGCTCACAAGGCGCAACCTTTACGGACGCGGCGTGTTTATCTTCCTTTTTCGACTTGGCGCTACTACTGCGTTTTTTAATCGTGGATGCTTTTACCTGACTCATGACTCTCTCCTGTAAATTGGGCGTAAAACACCATTAGACTTCTGTCTTGTAACACTAAGCTCTCACCATTAGAGAGGTGGGAATGAGCATGTATGGGGGTGTCTTGGGTATGAAGTAAACATTGCCAATCGCCAATATTATTGAGGCGTGGCAAGGTAAAGCCTTGTGGCAGCTCATCGGCATTAAACATCAGCAACAAAGCTTGACGGCAGCCTGCTTGCGCCTCAAGTTCGCCACTGATCACTAAGCTTAATGTGCGGGTCTGAGCCTCGCCCCAAAGGGCTTTGGTCATTAATTGCCCTTGGCGGCAGAACCAATCTAATCCGGGGGAACTTAAGTTGGCGCTGTCATGGATATAGTCGCGATGACATAGCATGGGAAAACGGCGTCGCAGCCTAAGAAGCTTGATAGTGAAATCGAGCTGCGCATCACTGTCGATATCTTGTTGCCAATTGATCCAACTATTAGGGTTATCTTGGCAATAGGCGTTATTGTTACCCTGCTGACTGTGCCCAAACTCATCTCCGGCAAGTAACATGGGAACACCTTGGGATAAACATAAAGTCGTCAGCATGTTACGGCATTGACGAGCACGCAATGCGGCGATATCGACATCTTGGCTATTGCCCTCTACACCATAATTGTCGCTGTAGTTTTCGTTATGGCCGTCGCGATTTTGCTCGCCATTGGCTTGATTATGCTTGTGTCGATAACTCACCAGATCCATTAAGGTAAAACCGTCATGGCTGGCAATAAAATTGATACTGGCCGCAGGTTTTCTGCCAGAATGCTCAAACAGATCGCTAGAGCCGTGAAAGCGCCGCGCAAACTCGGGTAACATCCCCGCATCGCCGCGCCAGAATCGCCGCACCGTATCCCGGTAGCGATCGTTCCACTCACTCCAGGCAATCGGAAACTGCCCCAACTGATAACCACCGGGTCCTATATCCCAAGGCTCAGCAATAAGCCGTACTTGGCTAAGTACCGGGTCTTGACTGATGGCATCGAAAAATCCCGAACCTTTATCAAACCCATGTTCCTCTCGGCCTAATGTGGTAGCCAAATCAAACCTAAAGCCATCAACCCCCATCACCTCAACCCAATAGCGTAGCGAGTCCATGACCATTTGCAGCACATAGGGATTGCTTAGGTTTAACGTGTTTCCGCAACCTGTATCATTGAGGTAATAGCGCGGTTCTGTCGGGTGAAGTCGGTAATAACTGGCATTATCTATCCCTTTAAAGCTGTAGCTTGGACCGAGTCGATTGCCCTCTGCACTGTGGTTATAGACCACATCCAGTATCACCTCGATCCCCGCTTTATGCAGCGCATCCACCATAGTGCGAAACTCATCTATCGCCGCTAAGTTGACGTAACCATTGTGAGGCACAAAGAACCCGATGGTGTTGTAACCCCAGTAGTTAGTCAGCTGTTTCTTTTGCAAGAAAGGCTCACTCACAAACTGTTGTACTGGCAGCAACTCAACGGCGGTGATCCCAAGCTGGGTTAAGTAGTTAATCACCGCGTTATCCGCTAGCCCCAAAAAACAACCTTGAGCGGCTTTGCTCACTTCAGGATGACGTTTAGTAAAGCCTTTTACATGAAGTTCATAGATAACACTACGGCGCAGCGACAGCGATACTTCCTCTTGACTGTAAGGCTTAGCAACCGGCGTGATAGCTGGGAGCATGCGGATATCAAGCACCACACACTTTGGCATACTGCTGGCACTATCTAAGGTAGAAAAGCTAAGATCTTCGGCCATATTGCCAAGCTGGTAACCGTAATGTGAGGGGTGGTCAACAAACTCACCATCGAACGCCTTCGCGTATGGGTCAAGAAGCAGCTTATTGACGTTAAATCGATGGCCTAACTCTGGTTGGTAAGGCCCGTCTACTCGATAGCCGTAACGGCAGCCGGCAGAGAGTCCACTGATATGTCCATGCCAAACCCCTTGCGACTGCCGCGGCAGCTCAAAACGCGCAATCTCACGTGATGTTCTTTCAACGGATATTGAGCCGTCTGCCAGTACAGTATCGTCAGTGGCAGAGTCATCCTCAAACAGACAAAGGTACACTCGGCGCGCATTGGCTGAGTACAACGCAAAGTTAACACCATCATCATCAATCGTGGCGCCTAAAGGGTAAGGTTTACCATTAGTTAACTGCATGGTATCGCCTTAACATCATCGGCGCTTGGCGCACTTAAGTTACCGTCTAAGGTTAAAACCAAACAAGCTAACGGTGGCACTGTGATGACTGCACTTTGGTTCATCCCTTGATAGGGCTCTTCCTCACTGCTAACCCTTCCTGCGTTGCCCACATTGCTACCACCATAATAATGGCTATCACTGTTTAAGCGCTCTCGATAAGCTCCGGCACAGGGCAAACCAACACGAAACTCACGGTAAACTTCGGGCGTCATGTTAACAATAAAGATCAATTTCTCATCACCACTTTGGCGAATGAAGCTGACAATGCTGGCACTAGCGTTATCACAATCAAGCCAATGGAAACCGTCACAGTCATGATCGCTACCAAACAGCGCGGTACTCTGGCTATAGAGCGTGTTGAGATCTCGAACCCAACGCTGAACCCCTTGATGGGGGGCGAACTCGAGCAGATGCCAATCTAAACTCTTATTGTGGTTCCACTCGTCTCGTTGGGCGATATCAGCCCCCATGAACAGCAATTTCTTGCCAGGATGTCCCCACATGAAGCCAAAGTAAGCACGCAAAGTCGCAAACTTTTGCCAATCGTCTCCGGGGATCTTATGCAACAGCGATCCTTTGCCGTGCACCACTTCATCATGACTTAGCGACAAGATAAATTGTTCAGTAAAGCTATAGACCAGACTAAACGTCAGCTCATTATGATGATGACTACGATAGAGAGGGTCACGACTGAGATAACTTAAGCTGTCATTCATCCAGCCCATGTTCCACTTGAAACCAAAGCCGAGCCCGCCCTCTTGCACCGATTTCGTCACACCGGGCCATGCCGTCGACTCTTCAGCTATCATGATGATGCCAGCAAAACTTTGGTACATACGGGTATTTAACGCTTGTAAAAAAGCAATAGCCTCTAGGTTTTCTCGCCCACCATGGGCATTGGGTAACCACTCTTCTGCCGTCCGGCTGTAATCGAGATAGAGCATCGATGAGACTGCATCGAGACGCAGCCCATCAAAATGAAACGCCTCTAACCAATAATTAGCATTACTCAGCAGGTAGCTTTTAACTTCGCCACGGCCATAGTTATAGATAAGCGTATCCCAATCGGGATGTTCACCTTGACGTGGGTCTTCATGCTCATACAAACAGCTGCCATCAAAGCGGGTGAGTCCATGGGGATCTTTAGGAAAATGTGCCGCCACCCAATCGAGCAGCACACCAATCCCCGCCTGATGGCAGGCATCAATAAAGGCTTTAAGCTCATTGGCACTGCCAAACCGATAGCTTGGCGCATACATGCCTACAGGTTGATAGCCCCAAGAACCATCGAATGGGTATTCGGCAATCGGCATCAGTTGCACATGGGTGTAGCCCATCTTTTTGACATAGGGAATTAACTGCTCAATCAATGCTGAATATTGCAGATACTGTTCACCACGATCTCCTTCTCGGCGCCAAGAACCAAGATGAACCTCATAGATAGAGATTGGAGCTTGATGCCAGGCTGTATTGGCCCGTTTAGCTAACCAAGCATCATCTTGCCACTGATATGTTTCCCAACTTGGTACGCGTGATGCGTTACCTGGGGCGCTTTGCATCATCTGACCATAGGGATCTGATTTCAGTAAGCAGTGACCCTCGCCCGTTTCAATTTCATATTTATAATGGCTCAATGCTTGGATACCGGGAATGAATATATCCCATACGCCATTGGCCACATGTTGACGCATAACATGCTGCGACCCGTCCCAATGATTTTCGTCATTGACCACTGAAACCCGTTTAGCATTGGGAGCCCACACACAAAAATGCACGCCAGCCACACCATCAACGGAGCGATGATTAGCGCCCAAAAAGTGATACGCCTGCAGCTGTGAGCCTTCGCTAAAAAGATAGAGATCCTCTGCGGACAACAAGGAGTCAAATTGATAAGGGTCAACAACCTCCTCTACCGTTAAGGGATAATGCACCCGTAGTCGGTAGCGAAAAGGGTTCACTCTTCGCCCTGCCAACCCAGCAAAAATGCCATCGTCATTAAGCTTTGCCAACTCAGCGACCTTTCGTCCATCAAGCGCATTAATTAACTCGACCCGCTCAGCCCCCTTCAAAAAACAACGCACCACTAAACGGTCGACTAATTTGGGGGCCTGATTTGAATCGCTGTCAGCTGGTAGCGCTGACGATGTTTGAGCATTAGCAGCCTTAGCCTTGTTAGTCATCGGAACACTTATTCGGTGCATCCCAAGTAATGAGAAGATATCGGTATAGTTAGCGCGCAGCAGTTTCTGCATCGCATAGGCAGGCATTAGCTCAAGGGATGAAGTCATCTTGTTATTATCCATGGCAGTCAATTGTGTCCGTAACAGGTTGCGTGGTGACAGGAGCGTCGCTGCGTGCACACCGAATACGATGCAGTAAGCGATTAATCGCAGGTGATTGAGAAAGTGCTTCTATGGTGTAAGGTAAGCGGCGTTGCCAGTTGGCGTATTCTTGCCACGTGCCAGGAATATTAACGGCGTAACGTTCACAGCATAGGTCGACTAACTGAACGCTAAACAAGCTTGAGGAGGACTGCGCCGCAGTCGTCATCCAGGCTTCGAGTATTTCAGCAAACTCACTATCGATATTGCCAGTAAAACCACTGGTTAATTTGAGCAAACTCAGCAGTTGTTCGCGCTGCACGTCTCGACTCGCCAGGGCGATATCCAGTTGCGCATCGCTATCAATTAGCCACAGTTGTCGCCTAAGATGCAGATCGCTTTGCGACCACCACGCAGCAAGGTTGGGCACGTCATGGTTGGCCAGCATCATTAAGCTGTGGGGTTTGTGCTCGTTAGGCGGCATAAACCCATGCTCATTTCGGCAAAAGTAGAACAACTCATTGGAGTAGATGCCACATTGGGCAAGTGTTGCGCGCAACTCTGGCGGGACGGTACCTAAATCTTCACCAATCACCATACAAGCCGCGCGCTGGCTCTCGATGCACACAATGGCTAACAAGGTGTCCATGGGGTAATAAACGTATGCACCGCCGCTATCCACCTCATCTTGTGGCCACCACCATAACCGCATTAACGCCATGACATGATCGATACGCAGTGCACCGTAATAGCGCATATTGCTGCGGATCAATTGGATAAAGTGCTCGTAACCTCGATGTTTGATCCCTATGGGGTCAAACGGTGTCAGTCCCCAATTTTGCCCTTGGGGAGCAAACTCATCGGCTGGGGCTCCGATGCTGGCTCCTTGGCAATAGCTCGCTAAATTGAAATTGACTTCGGCACCGCAGCCACTCGCCCCCACCGCCATATCACCGATAAGACCAATGCGCATCCCGGCTTGGTGAGCCTGTTGCTGGCAACCTAACAACTGCTCGTGGGCGACAAATTGCAAATACTGATGAAATCTTTCATCTGCTAACACACCACTTGTGGCCCGATTCGCCTCAAATTGACAGTACTGGATGAGGGCAAGCCCTTCCTGCTCGACAAATGCGCTGAACTGACTGTATCTCAGGGTGTTTTTTTGATATTCATCGGCCACAAATGTCATATACAGGTCGCTAAACAGTGCGTACTTGGTGGTAATAATCCCTGGGTAATCAAGCCAATTATCGCGATTCAACCTCATCTGGTTTATAGCAAGAGCGGCCACTCTGTCACTGATTTTTGGGTATTCAGCAACCTCGCTCACATCGATATAAAGTGGGTTAATCCGCCGTCTATCGCTTGGGCTATAGGGACTAATATTTAGGCGATTAACATCAAGCTGTGCCTCTGAAAACGGTAACTGCAAGCCATGAAGCGGATTTAGCTGAATAAAGTCGCAACCACTTGCTGCCGACCAGTTGATCAACTGCCGCAGATCACCAAAATCACCTATGCCCCACTGCCGTTGGCTGCGCAGACTATAGAGTTGAATACTGACACCCCAAGGCCGCTTAGCTTGCGTGTTTGACTGGGGTTCAGTTTGAAATTGATAGGCCTGTCTAGGGGCTAGCAGTAACGTGCCTTCGGCGATACACGCTGTAGATTCACATTCATCGGCTAGTGAAATGACGACAGTGTGATAGCCCTGTTGCCAGAGACAATCGCTTGTTTGCCAATCATGCAGTGACAATTGATAACGATAGAAGCGCTGGCCGTGACTCACATAATCGCCCGTGCAATGCAACGTATCCCGAGTCAACAAACCGCGATGGCTAGCACCTTTCTCGGTAGTTAGGGTCAGCATCAGCGCCCGGTTATCCCCTTCAGCAAGCATGATGGTTAGCTTGGGGTTGTCGATAAATCCGTGTTGAAATTCGGGTAAGATCCGTCGCCAAGGTGCAGCATCCAGCAACTCAATACGCTTAGCGATGGCTTCATGGTTAGTCGCTTCAAATTGATCAGGCGCTAATTGCCCTAATGCAAACTCCTGCTCTGGCTCATTCGCTAGCATGCAAGACAATATGCCGACTCTGGCAGACTCCGGCGTCTGACTATAGTGGCCAGTGTTATCAACAAAGCCGGCTCCAACACCTTGCAAATAGAGCAGTTTCTCTAACCCCATTACTATTATCCTTGCCTACAGCAGTTATGCTATGTGGAGCATTTAGCATGCCAAGGAAAAATAACAGCTTGAAGACAGAGATGTGTCAAACAGATGACAAATATATATGATTTAAAATTAGTAACTTATATATTTTAGAGAGAGAAGGTGATTGGAAGCCAGTGGTGAGTTAAACCTTTGTAGGGTTAAGATGGTGCACAATAATTGTGCACCTGAACCAGATGGAGGCAGGATCAGTTGCCAAGGCGACGCCAGTAAGACCATTAAGAAAGCACTGTGACACCTTGGTTAGAATTGCCAATCTTTTGCAAAATCATAGCGAAAACCGACAGACCAAGAGTCGAAGTCATCGAGGTAGTCATAATTACGAGTCAAGTATTCGATATGAAAGCGGAGGTTATCGTCAGGTAACCACTCTAAGGTCGTGTTGTAACCATCGTAACCCTGACTCAAAAACGCGCGATGACCATCGTCAAAATCGAAATAGCCAAGCTTGAGCCTAAACTGTTCGCTGAGCCTATAGGCACCTGAAATATCTAGTGTATGGCCAGTTCGCTGCTCGGGTACAAGGTCGCGATTGTAGCGCTTATCTTGGTAGGCCGCCGCCAAATATAAACCATTACCGAAATCATTGGCCAACACAGCTGCCCAAACTTCGTCGTCGCCATCGACTTGATTTGCTGTGATACTATCTTGTTGCAAATAGGTAATGGCACTATGAAAACCATTAATGTCGTAGCTCACCCCTAGGTTAACTAAATCGGCGCGATCACTGCCACCATCACCATCAAACTGACCCGCGGCGAGCCAATTGAAGCCTCCTGTTTGTAAGCGATAAGTCACCATATTGTCAACGAAAAATATCCCTTCTGCATCATAAGAGAAGGGACTGTTGGCATGATTGAAAATATCAACATATTCAGCGATTAACAGATACTGAGGTGGTCTCTGCTTACCTATGCCAACCCGACCAACGGGGCTTTCTACGGCAACATAAGCCCTTCTGGCTTTACCAAAGTCACCATTATTTGAGATATCGATCCCCCACTCACCATGCAATACCGCAGTCCATCCTGGCATAAATTCGTTGCTCGCCTTAATCCCCGCATGGGATAGCGCATCACGGACGTCCCAGAAACTTTCACCCTTTTCATCAAAGTAACCGTAAGTGGGTCTCATCGTCGCGTAGACCCTCACATTATTCTGTGGTGCCTTGCTCACTTTTTCACTTGGCTTGTTTGCAGTTGGACTCGTAGAGGTCGTCTCACTAATCACTGCCGCAGTGGTGACCATGTCGGCCGCCTTATCTTGCTCTGTCAGACGACGTTGCTCCTCCCGTTCATTGAATGTTTGCTGTGCCTTTTCAAGTGCAACGACTTGCTTTTGGAGTTGTTCAATCTGCTGTTTAAGTAACTCAATCGTTGCATCAGGCTCGGCGGCTATCGCTCCTAAACTGACACAACAACACCAACAAAAACAAACTCCCAGAGACAATAGTTTGCGCATAATGATTCACCAAGATTGCTAGCAGTGAGCAAAGTATAGACTATACTTTTGAACTAGCAGTCGTTGATACAACACAACCCAATTACCATCAACAACTCATCACCCCTTGGCAGCCGTGGACGAGAAATTATGAAGATCAGAACCAAGTTTTCAGTTGCATCTGGCATTGTCATTTTAATCGTACTTTCTTTACTGGCGCTATCCACTCACCTTGCCATCAACACCACAGTTGAAGATAAGACCCGCGCATACATCGAAGATAATGCCACTTTAATGTCCACAGGGATTGGGAATTGGTTACAAGGAAAAAGTGCGCAAATTAACCTGCTAAAAAGTGTGATTGAAAGTGATTTTTCTGCAGATAACTTTCAAAAGGGCTTAGAGTTTGCTGCCGTCAAAAATGACTTTCTGTTGATATTTGGCACTTTAAACACTGAGACGGGCCTGCGCTCGAATAACCCCAACAGACAAAACCCGCCAAATGTCGATTTTAGAGATAAGCCTTGGTACAAACTAGCCAAGAACCAATCTGAAACCGTCTTTACCGCCCCCTATCAAGATGCGGCCACACAGGAACTGCTGCTATCAATAGTCAGCAACATCGAATATCAAGGGCAATTTCAGGGGGTGATAGGTGGCGACCTTAGTCTCAATACCATTGCTGAAACCGTGAACACCATAAACTTCGACGGGACGGGTATCGCCTTCATCGTTGATGAACAAGGTAATATCATTACCCATCCAACGGCGGATCTTAACGGTAAGAACAGCAACAATATTTACCAGCAAGCACCCACGAACAGCAAACAGATCCTAGAGATAGAACACGATAATCTAGACAAGCTACTCTACTTTTATCCGCTGCCAGCGGCACAGGGCATGAACTGGTATCTCGGTGTGTTATTAGAGAAAGACAAGGTTTATCAGTCGCTAACGGATCTGACTCAGCGTACGGCTCTATTTTCAATTATCAGTATTATTATCTGTATTTTTCTATTACGAAAATTGGCAAAACACCTACTCACCCCTCTTAACCATCTAGATGCCGCCATCGCCAATATTGCCATGGGTGGCGGCGACTTAACCCAAAGGTTAGCCATCAAGAGTGAAGATGAATGCGGAGCTGTGGCTAAAAATTTCAATCAGTTTCTCGATTCGATGCAAACCTTAATTATTGAGATAAAAAATAAAGCCAGTGGGGTGGTCGACAATAGCAATGCGTCAACGCAGTTGGCGATTCAATCCGGTGAGCAGCTAAATCAGCAGAAATCACTCATTGAAGGGTTAGCCACCGCGATGAATGAGATGACAGCAACCTCTGCAGATATCGCCAGTAGTGCGCAAGAAGCCGCCAGTTCAATTACCTCCGTTAACGATGAAACGGAGCAAAGCCGTGTAACCTTCACCGAAACCTCAAATTATATCAATCAGTTATCAGATACCATCACAGACTCGCAAACTGTCAGTGATCAACTGGCTCAATACAGCACCAATATCGAACAAGTCCTTTCGGTAATCAATGGTATTGCCGAGCAAACCAACTTACTCGCCCTTAACGCCGCGATTGAAGCCGCCCGCGCTGGTGAGCAGGGACGAGGTTTTGCAGTGGTTGCTGATGAAGTGAGAACATTAGCCTTGCGCACTCAAGAATCAACCACCGAAATAAAAAACACCATCGAACAGATACAATCGGCGTCGGCATCGGTGCAACAAGCGATGCAAGAGAGCAAGGAGAAAGCGACGGTTTGTGTGAATCATGCGGCAACGGCAAACAGTGCACTCAAAGTCATTTCAGAATCCGTCAAAGAGATCATGGACAGAAATATCCAAATCGCGGCAGCTATTGAGCAGCAAAGCGTTGTTGCAGAAGAGATAAACCTCAATACCAACCATATTAATGATATCAGTACAACGGTCGGTGAATTTTCTAGTAACCAGCTGCAAGCTAATAGCCAGCTTATCGATGAAGTCACCCAGCAACAGGGACTATTGAATAAGTTTACCGTTTAACTAAAGCAGCGATATACAGTATTAAACACAAGGTTGAAAACGTATCTTCTCCTATCTAACAAAATTTTTTAGTCAGTTTCACTACTGTTGTCATAAATTTACATTTTTAGTCGTACAGATCTAACTTTTCATCATTCCTTCCGCTAGTAGCCACTGTTATTTGAATTGGATCACACCTTTAGGCTTACGAGGTTGGTACTTTAGTTACCAGAAAAGATAACAACTTTTAACATTTGAGCATAAAGGTGATTTTATGGCTGCTAAATTTTTTATTCCATCTGTCAACGTATTAGGACAAAATGCTGTTGATGACGCCATCGGCGATATTAAAACGCTTGGCTTTCAGCGCGCGCTGATTGTTACCGACAAGCCTTTAGTTGAAATTGGCTTAGTAGGCCAAGTAGTAGAGAAGCTTGGCGCTGCTGGCATCACCTCTACCGTATTCGACGGCGTACAGCCCAACCCAACGGTAGGCAATGTTGAAGCAGGGCTTGAACTACTCAAAGCCAATGACTGTGATTTTGTCGTTTCACTCGGTGGTGGTTCTCCACATGATTGCGCTAAAGGTATCGCCTTGGTCGCAACCAACGGTGGAAGCATCAAAGATTACGAAGGTTTAGATATGTCAGCTAAACCACAACTACCTTTAGTTGCTATCAATACTACCGCAGGTACAGCCAGTGAAATGACCCGCTTCTGCATCATTACAGATGAAGCGCGTCACATCAAAATGGCTATCGTTGATAAACACACAACCCCTATTTTATCGGTTAATGATCCTGAATTGATGCTATTAAAGCCTGCAGGCCTTACCGCAGCAACAGGTATGGACGCATTAACTCATGCTGTTGAAGCTTATGTATCAATCGCTGCTAACCCAATTACTGACGCGTGTGCGATTAAAGCGATCGAATTGATTAAGGGCAACTTAGTTGAAGCCGTTGATAATGGTCAAAATATTGATGCTCGTGATCAGATGGCCTATGCACAGTTCCTTGCAGGTATGGCATTTAACAACGCTAGCCTAGGTTATGTACATGCCATGGCTCACCAGCTAGGTGGATTCTACGACCTACCACATGGTGTGTGTAACGCACTGCTATTACCACATGTTCAATCTTACAACGCACAAGTTGCTGCACCACGTCTAAAAGATGTTGCCAGAGCAATGGGTGTTGATGTATCAGCTATGAGCGACGAGCAAGGTGCTCAGGCAGCAATTGATGCCATTAAATCACTCTCTGTTGCTGTTAAGATCCCTGAGAACTTAACTAAATTGGGTGTTAAAGCTGAAGATATTCCGACGCTAGCAGATAACGCTCTTAAAGATGCTTGTGGTTTTACCAACCCTAAGCAAGCGACGCATGAAGAGATCTGTCAGATCTTTACCAACGCTTTATAAAAGTGACCAGTGACTTGAAGTACCGCTTCGAGTCACTCTGAGAAATTCTCCCTGCAGAAGAGTTTGCTCTGATGAAGGCCTATTAGTTAGCTAATAGGCCTTTTTTATTCCAAGTGAGTAATAATGACAGCACTAATATCTAAATATTCTTTGCTCGTCACACTTATCGACTGGTACGCATGGTTACATCTGTTATAAAATAGTGTCAGCTCGCTTTTTCCCTGCAAAGATTCAGCCAGCTAAAAGGCTCGTTGTTCATACTAGAACAACGAGCCTTTTTCGTGAGCAATATTTTCTTAAGCACTTCATAAATAACAGGGTTTCATGTCGTATCCTATTTAATTGTTATTAAGATGTGATACCCTGCCATTATCTATGGAAGGAGTATTATCACGTGAAATCTATAAAACTACTCATCATGCTTTGCGCAGCGCTGCTCGCTCACCAGGTCAATGCACAAGTCATTACCTCAGGTGATTATCAAATCACATTGGCGCCAGCCAATGAATGGGTGACCCCTCAGGCGTTAGCCCCCCAGCGTATCAATAGAGAGAAAAGTCCTGTTCATTACCGTCTTATTGGTCGTCAAGAAAGGTTTACTGAACTTGACAATGAGTACTATCAAGATTTTGCCGCGACCGCATTAAACCAAGAGGGGGTGAAGGAGCTGTCTAAAATTGAGCTGACCTTCAACCCTGAATTTGAAAAACTCACCTTGC
Source organism: Shewanella colwelliana (assembly GCF_001735525.1). Classification (NCBI taxonomy): domain Bacteria; kingdom Pseudomonadati; phylum Pseudomonadota; class Gammaproteobacteria; order Alteromonadales; family Shewanellaceae; genus Shewanella; species Shewanella colwelliana. The sequence goes on along the minus strand of NZ_MCBT01000046.1, from coordinate 419,076 downwards.
ATAAAGTGGAAGTTGAACGAAAATCGGCTTGGCATGACAGATTAGATAGCGCCAGAATCAATGTTATCAACCAAGAGCAAGAGTTAAGTAATGATCTATTTAATGGTCTAGCGACGGCTGTAATTGTATTAAAAGATGTGCGCGTAGGTGACACCATTCGCTATCAATACACGGTAGAAGGGCGCAATCCTGTGTACGGCAAAGAGTTTGGTAGTAACTACCCAATGGGTTGGGAAGTTAGCGTCGATAAATTACACCTAAAACTCGTCAATGCCAGTAACAAACCGCTTAATATTCAAGACAACCAAAAGCGTCAGCCCAAGGTGAGCAGCTCGCCTTTTGGTAAGACCTATGAGTGGCAATTAACCGATGTACCTAAATATCGTTATGAAGAGGGCGTCCCTGCTGGATACCTTTGGGCCCCTGTCATTTTTGTGAGTAGTACAACTAATTGGACAGATGTCAGTGCGTGGGCAAAGCCTCACTATCAATTCAAAGAGTCTCACTCAAAAGCACTCACAGCGTATATCAAAGAGGTCAAGCAGAGCCATCAACATAAAGCAGATCAGATAGCTGAGTTTATTCGTTTCGTACAGCAAGATGTGCGCTATTTCGGCATAGAGATAGGTCAAAACAGTCATATTCCTCACAGCCCCAATACCGTTTTTGAACGTCGATATGGTGACTGTAAAGATAAGGCAAGTTTACTGATTGCATTGCTAAATTCGATAGATGTTCCCAGCTCACCCGCCTTGGTTAATAGCCAGTTTGGCGCGACACTGAATGAACGCACCCCTTCTCCAATTTTGTTTGACCATGTTATCAATCAGCTGACATTTGAAGGTAGGCACTATTTTATCGATGCGACCAACAATCACCAAGCGATAGGACTGGCATCGATATCACAGCCCGACTTTGGCTATGCGTTAGTGCTTAGCGATAACATCAATGAGCTGACACCAATGCCGCAAGCCACAGCGAACGTCGACAAAGTCTCAATCGAACAGCACTACATCTCTTCCAATTACATGGCGCCCGTCGATCTGTATATCACCACTAAGTATCACGGGCGTGAAGCCGATTACATGAGATATCAGTTATCAAGCGTATCCTTAAGTGAGATAGAGCAACATTACCTCAATTACTACGCGAAATTTTACCGTGATATCTCTCTTGCAGCGCCCGTTTTATTAGTCGACACCACCGCTGGCGAGAATGAATTATTAATGACTGAGCATTACCAAATTGGCGATTTTTGGCAGGGAAATAACCAGAGTTTAGATTTCTCGTTATTTGCAAGCTACATCAAAAACTACGTTGAGCTGCCTAAAGTGATTAACCGTACTCAGCCACTGGCATTGCCGAGTCAGGTCGCCATAGAACAAACGTTAAAGGTCACCTTACCAGAAAACATTAACTACCAAGTACGCGATATTGATACTCACATTAAAGCCAAAGGCATCAGTTACAATGCGGCAGAAGCCTATATTAATGGGCAATTTTTGCGTCGTCATCAGTTGGTCATCAATCAGAAAACCGTCACTACCGAAGAGAGTCGCGATTATATCAATGCGCTAAGAGAGATAGATGACAACCTATATTACAGTGGAGGCATAACTGGAGACTTTAGTAAGGTGATCAATCACGGTATTGACTTCCTCAACAAGAAGGTCAGTGCAGAGGGAGCTCGCTAATGAAGAACCACACCTTAACGGCTATGCTTATCATCCTTTTCGCTCTGCTCAGTGGCTGTCAGTCAACGGCCAAGAAACAGGCGATACCACTCAATAAAAGTGAGCATACAGGTCAACTATCATCGCTGGCATTTATCCACCAACAGGGTCAGTTGATCGCCGAAAGCCTAGAGAAAGACAGCACCAGTGCCGCCTTTGATTGGTGGAATAGAGCCACATTACTCACCTACGCTCATAATACCTACCCTGATTTAACTGACGCCGAGGAGGAATCTTTTTATCGTTTCGTCAGAACAAAATTCAAAAACCAAGTTAAACAAGCTCAATACTGGCGTTTTGACGGCGTCCAAGGTGATAACTTAGTATTAAGCACCTACATCTCAGATATGCCAGCCGCCATCTTGCTTAATTACCAATACAGTGAGGTTGCCGGCCATCAACAACTCAGGATAGTCGACTGGCAACTAGTTCATCACCTCACCTCTGGTTTAGATGCCTACTTTGCCTATCTTCACAATGCTGATGCTATCGCCAATTCAGGTTTCATCAAAGTGATTCAATCAGCCCGAGCAGGGCAAGCGATGGACGAGCAGCAAGTCGCGGCTATTTTCGACAAACTTCCCGACTCAATAAAAACCGAACCGACCTTACTGACAGACTTTATCTGGTCAAGCTTCGTCACTATTGATGAGCCGTCGACAGCGATTATTGACACCATGTATCAATTCGCACCAATGTTAACCCCAAAAAACAGCGCTTTCTGGGGATATAGTTACATGTACAAAAATGAGATGTCTCAATATCAATACACACGAGAGCTCGCCATGGCCAACCTGAATAATTTGCAAACCAACTATGCCATGGTCGGTGTGTTATATGCCTTACAACAAAACGAAGTTGAATACGCTCAACAGGAATTTATGCGTTATATTCAGTCACAACCTCACGATGCGATGGCCTATGCTATCTATCTCAACAACTTGATCGATCTTGGCTTGCATCAACAAGCCAGTGATATCTTTCAAGCCTTTAACCTGCAGTTTGATGTCAAACTCAACCAACAGGACTTTGCAGAGAGTGATCAGCAAAAAGTGGCGGCATTCTTCAATAGTCCCGCTTTCAAGCAAATATCCCAGCTGTAAACACTATGCTCTCGGCGTCCCATCAAGTCGCTGAGAGCATTATAGATAGATACTGATACAGAGAGATAGGCGTTGGCTACTCAGCCAAATTCGGTAATTAAAAGCCGACAAAAGTAAAAATAGTTAGTTACTTTATGAATAAGTGTGCTATTGTGACGTCGCTCTGTTGTTCAGAGTTATTAATGAAAAGAATCAAGTAAAAGTAAAACTCGGCGTCAAATCTGCACCATTTTTGTCTTCATGTTTCCCTTAGCTTCATCGTAATACTTTAATAATTCAGCTACTCAGCACATCGCAATTTCGCGATAATTTTTTATGAATTTAAAATAAGGGACACAACATGTCTAATACAACTACTGGTATCGTAAAATGGTTTAACGAAGAGAAAGGTTTTGGTTTTATTTCTCAAGAAAATGGCGGTGCTGACGTATTCGTACATTTCCGCGCTATCGCTTCTGACGGTTTCAAAACCTTAGCAGAAGGCCAAAAAGTATCTTTCGAAGTTGAGCAAGGTCAAAAAGGTTTACAAGCTGCGAACGTAGTTCCTGCTTAATCTTTGACAGCTTAATTTGAAAAGGCGACCTTAGGTCGCCTTTTTTGTACCTAGCGCTACGACAATGGATCTGTAGCCAACCCCATGTTGAACGTACCTTCAAAACCATCATCACCCTACCGCTCACAAAACCACCAAATAGAAACAACTCACAGAGCGGGATAAAGTCGATTAGCTGTTGCTTTATTAAGCACTGGTTATACAAATCCAATAACACTATAAAAAATGAGAGCTAGCACATAGTTATCGGTCTTTAACTCGTGCTACAACAAGTAAACAGCAACGATGAAACGCCACCTGCTAATCTATTTTTCATGTCAGCAAAGGCGAATAAACGTTGACCGAACAGAAATGCAGTGCCTATGATGGCCACTGTATCCAACAATTAGGTAGGTAATCTATGACAGCAATCTCTCATGTCTATAACTATACAGTTCGATGCCCACAAGTTAAGGACCCAGCACATCCAACAACATGGCAAAATCATGTTGAATTTAACCAATCCTGTGAAATCGGCCTAAATCGCATCACTAAATGGCATGATCGCTCTGGTCACCGTATTTTCGAACAAGATGGCTTTACCGTTAGAGAAGCTGACTCAGAAAGCTCTTACTTCGCGATGCAAAATAGTCGTTTGCTGAACAACGGTCACGTATTAGTCACCTTTAAAATTTTCATGGATGACTCGACTAAAGACACATCGGTTCAAGAAATCATGCAATATCTTATTAAAGACTATCAGCACCGATTAGAAAAACTTAACGAACAAGCGATTGCCTAATCAGGCTCTGTGTGACTGTCTCCACACGGAGGCAGCTCACACTTTATCAAATAGAAAACAATCAAGTTCACACTTCAAGCCACCAAAAAATACCAATAAACCCCCACTTAACATTCATGGTAAAAAATTAATCCATTATTAAACAACAAACTAAAACAATAACACCTACTTTCAATAGCTAACCACATCAAAACTTCATTCATTGCCGTTTATCCTACTCGCTGTTAGAGTTTTGTCACACTCACAGGCATTGTTTCAATTTACAAAAAATGTAACTTGCACGCCCAGTTAATAGACTCTCGCTAACGGCATGAGTAACTTAAACATGGCACAACCATCAGTGGAGCTAAAAAAAGTGGATAGAAAGCAGAATATTGTCATCGTCGGCGGTGGTGCGGGTGGAATGGAGATCGCAACCAAATTAGGCCGTAAACTTGGGCGCAAAGCAAAAGCTAAAATCACTCTAATTGATTGTGCAGAGAGCCACATCTGGAAACCACTATTGCATGAGATTGCCACTGGTGCACTAGACATTGGTATTGATGCGATTAGCTATCGCAGCCATGCCGCTGCACATGGCTATCACTTCCAGCAAGGCGCCATGACAGATTTAGACAGGAACAAGCGCCAGGTTATTCTCGCACCAATCAAGGATAAATCGGGTGAGGAACTGCTGCCAGCAAGACGGATTGACTACGACTACCTTGTGATTGCCATTGGTAGTATTGCTAATGACTTCAATATCCCAGGGGTGCGTGAACACTGCGTATTTTTAGACAACACTGAACAGGCCATGCAAATTCGCAGCATGTTACTTAATAAATTTATGCGTTACGCCAGTCATCACCAACTTAACGATAAGATAAAAATCTCTGTGGTTGGCGCAGGTGCCACCGGCGTTGAGATGTCAGCCGAGATGCACCATGCGGTTGAGCAGCTCAGCGGATTTGGTTATAAAATCGATAGCAGCCTGCTTGAAGTAACCTTGATTGAAGCGGACAGCCGCATCCTACCTAAAGTCGAAAAGAGTGAGATTTCTGAGTCAGTGACTCGAGAACTCAAACAAATCGGCGTGAATGTTCGCACTAGTACTCGTATTGATAACGTCACCGATAGTGGGCTACATACCACTGATGATGAGTTTATCGCCGCCGATATGGTGATCTGGTCAACCGGTGTTAAGGCACCTGATTTCATGAAAAACATCGGTGGTTTAGCCAGTAACGCCATCAATCAAGTGATGGTAAAACCCACAATGCAAAGCCTCACCGATACACATGTTTTCGCTATCGGTGATTGCGCCGCCTGCCCCCAAACTGACGGTTCATGGGTACCTCCGCGGGGACAAGCAGCAAGACAGATGGCATTGATGACCGCTGATAACATCTGTTTAATGCTGGCTCAGAAAACACCCCAGCATGAATATGTTTATAAAGATCTCGGCTCCTTGGTGAATCTGTCTAAATTTCATACGGTCGGTAATCTGATGTCATTCATGGGGGGAGGCGTCTTGGTCGAAGGTAAAATTGCTAGATTCGTTTATACGTCACTTTATCGCCGTCATCTCATCGAGCTTCATGGTGTCTTTAAGGGGACCTTATTAATGTTTGCCAAGGGGATAAGTCGAATTATTCACCCCCATCTAAAATTGCATTAAGCACTCATTTAAGCCAGCCGCGATTAAAGTCGTCCAGCGTTAAGTGATTTTAACCTCCGCGCTTTACAGCTAGTGATAACGCGTTAGAATGGCCGCTATATCGACTTAGGAGTGCAACAACAATGCGAACAACCTTAGCCCTATTGCTCACACTTAGCCTATTGAGTGGCTGCGCCGAGTTAAAAGATGCAGGGCGCACCATAGGTGACACCACTAAAGAGGTCACCACTGAAATTGGTCATGCCACACGCGATACAACCAAAGCTATCGGCCATGCTTCTCGAGATGCCGTTAACTCAGTGAAAAACGATCTAAGTAAAGAAGATTAACTCTACCGATGATGCACACAGCTAAAGTGCATCATCCAGTTTGATTAAGCCGCATTGGCCTTAATGCCATGGGGCTTAGGTAAACCACTTTCGTCCACATTGACAAAAATTAGCTTATCTATCGTCACCACAGGTAATCGGCTCACCTTATTACGGACCTCACAGCGCACGGTTATCGAACTTAATCCCGCACTAATTAATTCAAGGCCAAACTCAATCACATCTCCTTGTCTTGCTGGCGTCATAAAGTTAATTTCTGAAATAATCTTGGTCACAATACTTTGACTGTTCATTTGGCATGCAGCAAAAATTGCAGCCTCCTCATCAATCCAACTTAACAACTGCCCACCAAAAAGTGCATTGGCAGGGTTTAGGTGCTCAGGTTTAATAAAACGTCGACTGTAATACTTCATAATTGGCCTCCAGCTAAAATCAAAAAGCACAATTCAAGAATCAAGCCAAATTTAAATTGCTATTAAATCAATAAAATAGGGGTATTTAGTTTTTATCCAAAGCACCTTATTGGTGCTTTGTGCACCAAATCTAGTCATCAAACAAGGTCCTGTCTCGACGGTATTCATATAACTGAAACCCTAATGACCCATTTCCGTCACATGAATAACAGACAATCAGGCCGCTTTATCTCAATTGAAAACCAATTTTCCACCCTACATACGGATGATGAAAGTGATGATGATAAAAAGATTAGCTGCATTAATCTCTTGCAGCCTAGTATCCATGGTGGCCAACAGCGCCGCACTACCAAGTGTTCAATCGGATAGCCCTTGGTTTAAAGACAGCGCACAACTGGTCGCAAGCAAAGCCAACTTAGAAAACAAAACTAAAGCTAAAAATGTAATTTTATTCGTTGGTGATGGGATGGGTATTTCAACCCTCACTGCCGCACGGATCTATCAAGGTCAACAGATCAACGGTAACCAAGGTGGTGAAGAGAATTTCTTAAGTTTTGAGCAGTTTAATCACACTGCCCTAGTGAAAACCTACAACACCAATCAACAAACACCTGACAGCGCAGGCACCATGACCGCTATCGCAACAGGCGTTAAGTCAAAGGCTGGCGTACTTTCAGTTTCTGACACAGCGCTGCGCGGCAACTGCTTATCATCCAAAGGTAACGAATTGGTGACTTTGGTCGATTTAGCCAATGCTAAAGGCCTATCAACAGGTGTCGTTAGTACAGCCCGTATCACTCACGCAACCCCTGCTGCTACTTATGCCAACAGCCCAGAACGCAACTGGGAAGCCGACAGCAACCTCACCGCTGAAGCTGTAGCCAACGAGTGTAAAGATATCGCTTATCAAATGGTGATGCGTGACCAAGACAATGCACTTAGCGTTGCACTGGGGGGCGGCCGCCGAGCATTCCTACCTAACACAGTGACAGATGGTGAAAACAAGACTGGTCGTCGTAAAGATGGTATGGACCTAACTCAAGCTTGGGTCGAAAACTATGAAAATGCCGCATACGTTTGGAATAAAGAAGCCTTTGATGCCATTGACGTGGCGAGTACTGACCACCTTCTGGGCCTGTTCAACTCATCACACATGGAGTATGAAGCGGACCGCGCCGACGATGTAGGCGGCGAACCTTCATTAACAGAGATGACTGCAAAGTCTATCGAACTACTCAAGAAAAATGATAACGGTTACCTGCTGATTGTCGAATCGGGCCGTATCGATCATGCACACCATGCGGGTAATGCTAAACGTGCCTTAATGGATGCTGTTGAACTCTCTAATGCGGTTAAAGCCGCCTATGAAACTACCGACCCGGACGAAACCTTAATCCTTGTCACCGCCGATCACAGCCATGTATTTACGATTGCTGGTTACCCCAAGCGCGGTAACCCGATTTTAGGCTTAGTCCATGGTGTCGATGGCAACCTTTCGACAGCGATAGATGGTAAACCCTACACCACTCTGGGTTATACCAATGGCCCTGGTGCAGTAGTTGGCACACGTGATGACTTAAGCTCTGTAGACACTCAAGACAGAGACTTCATGCAACAAGCACTCGTGCCAATGGGCAGCGAAACCCATGCTGGTGAAGATATTAGCCTGCATGCGACAGGACCTGGTGCCAACTTGGCGCAAGGCGTTATTGAACAAAATGTCATTTTTCATATTATCAACCAAGCCCAGTCGCTTGGCGGTACTAAGTATTAATAGGGAGTAGAAACGATGAATAAGAAATTACTTGTACTGTCTTTAGCAGCCATTTTAGGTCTCGCGGCATGTGGTAGTGATGGTGAAAACGGCACAGATGGCTCAGCGGGTACACCAGGTACTGACGGCACTAATGGTCAAAATGGTAAAGATTGGAGTGCAGTAAACCAGTGGTTTATTGATGGGCAAAACCGTGTCGCAACAGCTCAATCGCTGACGCAAAATAATCAAGCGGGCGCGGCAAAGAATATCATTCTATTTGTTGGCGATGGTATGGGTGTATCAACCGTAACTGCCGCAAGAATCTTAGAGGGTCAGCTTAAAGGTCACACGGGAGAGGAAAACTCACTCTCCTTTGAAACCCTGCCACACCTTGGATTAGCTAAGACCTATAACGTCGATGGGCAAACCCCTGACTCAGCTGGCACCATGACGGCCATGGTCACTGGGGTAAAGACAGATGTGGGCGTGATCTCACAGGCAGAAGGTGTCACCCGTGGCAACTGCGCCTCAACCTCGGGGCAGAATTTGGTAACGTCCTTAGAATTGGCCGCCATGGCAGGTCTTTCAACAGGCGTCGTATCGACCGCCCGTATCACCCACGCGACGCCAGCAGCGGCTTATGCTCACGCACCAGAGCGTAACTGGGAAGCTGACACCAACTTGCCAGCCGAAGCCGTCACTAACGGTTGTAAAGATATCGCTGCACAACTGCTAGATTTCAACCAAGGAAAAGGTATTAACGTAGTAATGGGTGGCGGGCGCCGCGCATTTATTCCTAATACCACTGTCGATCCAGAAGGTAAGTTTGGTAAACGTGCAGATGGTCGAGACTTAACGGCTGAATGGTTAAGCCAATACAGCAATGCTGCATATGTGACAGACCGAGATAGCTTCTTGGCGCTCGATACGGCCAACACAGATCATGCCCTAGGACTGTTTAACTCATCACATATGGAATATGACTATGACCGTGTCACTTCAGGGGTAGAAGGTGAACCCTCACTAGCAGAGATGACCGCGAAGAGTATCGACATACTGCGTAAAAACAACAAGGGTTTTGTGCTCATTGTTGAAGCTGGTCGTATCGATCATGCACATCATGCGGGTAATGCAGCTAGAGCACTCCACGACACCATCGCTCTGTCAGAAGCCGTTCGTGTTGCTATGGAGAAAACATCAGCAAGCGATACTTTACTGATGGTGACAGCGGATCACAGTCACGTGTTTACCATCGCTGGATACCCCACTCGTGGCAACCCTATCCTTGGCCTTGTTAAGAGTAACGATGCCAATGGTGTCCCAACAGTCACCAACTCAACGGATGCCAATGGTATGCCATATACCACTGTAGGTTATGCAAATGGTTTAGGCTTTGCGTCACTGGAAACAGGTGGTGATGAGCGTTACAACTACGCCGCAATAGCTGGACGGGTTGATCTTAACTATACGAATACACAAAGTGCAGGCTTCCACCAAGAGGCGCTTGTGCCACTGGGTAGCGAAACCCATGCAGGTGAAGATGTCGCTATTTTCGCCCGCGGCCCAGGTGCTAGCCTAATTCAAGGTACGGTTGAGCAAAACCACATTTTCCATGTGATGAACTACGCAGCAGATCTGGTTAACAAGGCCACTGGCGCGCAGTGAACCATGGTTAACTTAACGCCGCAATAACCTTCAGCAGCCTAAAGATGGTAACGCCTAAGTATCAATACTAAAGGTGACACTATCGCTAGGCTGCTAGTTTAAGCAATACCATAATCCACCATAGATTAAACTAAGGAGCTTGCATGTCTTGCAACAAAGAACAGACAAAAAGAATAACGCACAAGCTAATAGTGAAGCGCTTAACAAACATACTTTTTCTGGGCTTTAGCGCTTTGTTGGTGAGCCCCCTAGCTCATGCAGCGCAGCCGAATATTACCTCTTACATAGCGACAAATTCGGGCGCTCAATGCGACAGCAATATTACCTCGACGCAGTATCAAGCAACTTACCAGATAACGACGACAGATCATCACTCGAATGCACAGCAGCATGTGACATTGACCCTAACTCGCTTAAATGACCGCATCCTCTATCAACATAACGAGGTAAGTTTTGAAGCCTGGAATAAAAATGGTGAGTACGTACGTTACTTCCCAGCTCAAAAGCGCTCAATTAGCTATCGTCGCGGCGATCTTCTTGCACTCAACATAGATACAGACCTTGATAGACAGTTCCATATTATCTCCAAGCATGGGCTATCCCAGCTAAGTCAAGGCAGCACGATGACTGGCAAGTGTCTCAATCAGCAGCAGTTTGTTAGCCGAGACGCTGAGCAAAACGTCGCGGTCACCTGGCTACCTCAAATGGCATTGCCGAACGTCTTAACAGTCGATAATCGCTACCAATCGATCCATTATAAATTGACTGAACTTAAAGCGATTTCTAAAGACCTCTTTAATCAGCGTATTGGCGGGTATCAAGATCTTGATTTTGCTGATGTGGGTGATAGTGAATCAGATCCATTTATCGCCAAAATGATCACGCAAGGGTTTATTCAACATGGTAGTTCAGGGTTTTATAATGCCGACGGGCAGATGATTGATGGAGGCCACGGCGGCCACCAGCATTAACCTCCTAACAAAAAGCCATCCTACTTAGGATGGCTTTAGCGTTGACAATCTAGCCGCGGTTATAACAGCGCTTTAAGTGCCTTGATGAAAGTATCAACATCAGCGCGATTAATATCTGCATGAGTCACCAATCGCACTGTTGTACCAGGGCTAATTAAGATCCCTTGCTGCTTTAGAGCCGTGGCTATAGCCTTGATATCGACATTATCAGCCACTTTAGCAAACAACATATTGGTCTGAACGGCCGTCAAATCAACCTCGAACTCCGCTAACAGGCTTAGTTGCTCAGCAAGGTATCTTGCATTGTCATGGTCAACCGCTAAACGCTCAACTTGCTCGGTTAACGCAATTTCCGCGGCCGCAGCTAACATGCCAGCTTGACGCATCCCGCCACCCAGCATTTTACGCCAGCGACGTGCACGATGAATCAGGCGTTCATCACCTAATAGCAGTGAACCGACTGGCGCACAAAGCCCCTTAGATAAACAGATAGAAACCGAATCGAAGTATTGGGTTATATCACTAACCTCTATACTCTGCGCGACAGCGGCATTAGCGACTCGCGCACCATCTAAGTGGATTTTTAGGCCCCGATTAAAAGCAAGCGATTGCGCCTCTGCAAGATACTGCTGCGATAATACCTTGCCACCTATGGTGTTTTCTAAACTCAATAGTCGAGTCCTCGCAAAATGAATATCATCGGGCTTTATTGCCGCTTCAATATCGCTAAGCAATATTGAGCCATCATTTTGATTACTTAAGGGTTGTGGTTGAATACTGCCTAACACGGCTGCCCCACCACCTTCGAACTTATAATTATGTGCTTGTTGCCCACAAATATACTCGTCACCCCGCTCACAATGAGACATTAATGCCAATAGATTAGCTTGTGTGCCAGAAGAGGTGAACAGCGCGCCATCAAAACCAAAACGTTCAGCAGCCATCGCTTCTAAACGATTCACAGTGGGATCGTCACCATATACATCATCGCCAACGACAGCATTTGCTATCGCACTGCGCATAGCCGCTGTGGGCTGAGTTACTGTATCACTTCGAAAATCTATCATTACGCAGAGATCCTGTTACCTATCAAATTAACCTATGCAGGCATAGTAACCTCAGGCCAAACGTGTAGCTAGAGGCTTTTGCGCTTTCAGCCTTGTTTTTAACTCCATTTAGCAAAAATGTGCCTATACAATAAAAGTATCACTGTCATGATAAGTCACTAACCAACTTCTGCGACTCTATGTAGGCTAAAGAGATGCACCCTCACTAAAACCACCATTGACAACAACGGTGAAAATCTCGCTATCAAAGCGAAATATCAATTAGAATTTATTAATCAAACATTCAAAAAAAACCATAACCACTGCTATTAACAATAAATAAACAGATAATATTAAGTTAGAAATTCTAATGCTAAAAAAGCAAAAAATCTCGTTGTAATCATCACTAAATCTAAGGCAAAATTCGCTCCCTTTTTTGACGTTAGAGCTTCACATGCAGGAAGTACAATTTATTACTTTGCTTTGGCTAATAGGCATCATAGCCGAAGCAATGACTGGCGCGCTTTGCGCCGGCAGAAAGCAGATGGATCTGTTTGGCGTTGTCATCGTCGGCTGTGCCACGGCGATTGGTGGCGGTACCCTCAGAGATATGTTATTGGGAAACTATCCGCTTATTTGGATTGAGAATGTGCACTACTTGCTAGCCATCGCATTTGCCTCACTACTAACCGTGATTATCGCACCAGTGATGCGCTATTTGTCTAAGCTATTTTTGGCGATCGATGCACTAGGCTTGGCTGTATTTTCTATTGTCGGCGCACAGAAAACCTTACTACTTGGCTTTAGCCCAGTGGTTGCTGTGGTCATGGGGGTTGTCACGGGGGTGTTTGGTGGTGTGATCCGCGATATTTTGTGTAATCAAGTGCCGCTGATTTTTAAAAAGGAGCTCTATGCCTTAGTCTCCCTGCTCACCGCATTACTCTATATATTGCTGAAGATGTATGGCGTTACTGAATGGGTTAATTTAGCAATTAGCCTAACATTCGGGTTTGGTTTAAGAATGCTGGCCATTCGCTATCATTGGGGAATGCCCAAGTTTGATTATCAATATAATCAAGACGGTCAAATTCACTGATACGATAGCCCTAAAGAAAAGGTCGGCATAAGCCGACCTTTTCATTAACACGCATATTGCATTATGCAGCAGGTGTTTCTTTTACGTACACATCCATTTGTGGATATGGAATGCCGATGTTTGCTTCATCCAGTGCAAGTTTAATCTGCTCTAAGATCTCGAAACGCGCTGGCCAGTAATCAGAACCTTTCACCCATGGACGAACCACAAAGTTAATTGAAGAGTCGGCCAATTCAACGAGCGCAACCGTATAAGCTGGGTCTTTAAGTACGTAGTTATTGTTGTCTAGCACTTGCTTAAGTACGTTCTTTGTTTCTTGTAGGTTCGCGTCATAAGAGACGCCAATCACTAGGTCGATACGACGAGTATCCATTGCTGAATAGTTAGTAATGGTGCCATTCATGACTGCTGAGTTTGGTGCAACTATTACTTTGTTATCAGGAGTACGAAGCTTAGTTGAGAAGATAGTGATCTCATCGACTGTACCTGCGATACCCGCAGCCTCAATATAATCACCGACACGGCAAGGACGGAAAATAACCATCAATACACCAGAGGCAAAATTAGAGAGAGAACCTTGTAGCGCTAGACCAACCGCTAAGCCAGCGGCACCAATCACAGCAACTAACGATGCCGTTTGTACGCCAACTTGTCCCAGTGTCGCAATGACAGTAAACACAAATACAAGTGCCCATGCCATATTCGCGACGAACGAAACGACTGTAGGATCAATATTGCGCTTAGTCATCAATTTAGACGTTAATTTCTTTGCGACATTAGCAAAGTACTTACCGACAATAAAAATAACCAGAGCAAAGATAACTTTCATACCATAAGTCACAATCAACTCAGGTGCTTGCTCAATATAACCTTCCAAACTTTCCATTTAACGCTCCCTTTAAAATATCGACTAATTAGTCTCTAACAAAAACTCTACTCTTCTATTTAACGCCCTACCGGCTTCGACTTGATTGTCGGCAATAGGTTGCTCACTACCATGCCCAACGATACTGAATCTTGTGGGGCTAAAGCCATAATCCTCGACTAAAATTTTTTCTACACTCAAGGCTCGATCTACCGAAAGCTGTTGATTAAACCCGACTTCGCCAATCGCGTCCGTATGTCCCTCTAAGCAAATCTTCCCATTATTCTCACTGAGAAAGCGCTTAATATCCGCCAAACTTTGCCATTGAGAAAAACTAACCTCACTACTTGAAAATGCAAAATAAACCGCTAAGCGAGTGGCTTTTTGGCATTGTTCTGGATAAAAACTCCCATCAACTGTCTGCAAACACACAGACACTGCCGGGTTCTTGTTACATCCAACCGCATCGACAACACTTCCCACTACCGTATTAGGGCAAGCATCTTTGAGATCCGGCACACCGTCCTTATCCATGTCACTCCAGCCTAATGTGACAGGGCTATATAAGGCCCAAACAGTAAGTAAAATGAATGAACATAGGTTTTTCATCACGGTTACCAACAAATCTTGCTCAACGGCTAAACCATATATAGTCCACAATTACATTTGCAGCAATTAAACCTTACTGGGCAGGAGTCAGCTATTTTATATCCTTCTTACGAATTAACCAATATGCAAAATAATTATCTTATTACCAACAAGTGTAATAGACATCTTACTAACTTTGACTCACTTGACAGATAAACTGCGAGGATGAATGTTAACCCGTAACTGTGACCTTAATGGGTAGCAAGCATCAATAGCATTTCGCCTTATGCACGATGCGAGTTCGAATGCTGTCAAAACACCAGTTAAATAAGACGGCATAAAAAAAGAATATCACGAGAAAAACCGCCTCTAACATTAACGCACCCCATAAACTTAATCCTAAAAACCATGCTATCACTGGGACAGTGACAAAGATTAAGCCCGCCTCGAAACCGATGGAATGGCCAATCCGCAGCCATATATTGCGTTCAGCACGATCAGTACCAAAATGGCCATCAAACCAGATGTTATAGAAGTAATTCCACACCACCGTATATAGGCTTAACCCCACTCCTACCGCAGCTAGCGCGCTGACGTCTTTCTCGGTTAGCAACATTGCAATGGGCACCACTAACACTAATGCAAAGATCTCAAACAATATGGCATGAATAATTCTTTCTTTCGTCGACATCATAAACACTCAGCAAATTAACTTGCGACCATTATCATCTACAAATAAGATAACAAGTAGTTAGATACCATCTGGTTTAAAGATATGTTTAGCCTCGAACAACTTAATGTTTTTGTTACCACAGTAGAAACAGGATCATTTTCAGCCGCTGCAAGAAAGTTGGGGAAAGTTCAATCCGCGGTCAGTCAACAGATTATCAACATGGAAGTTGACTGCAATAAGGCACTATTTGATCGTACTGGGCGCTACCCAGTACTCACCGATGCTGGCGAAGCTATTTTGCAACAAGCAAAAGCAGTTATTACCCAGCACCAACGGCTGAACTTACAAATCGCCGCCCTGGACAGCTGTGATCCCGTAAAATTCACTTTAGCCATCGATGAAGGCGTTCCTTACGCCGGTCTCACTAAACAGTTACACACTTTCACAGAACTATATCCACTGATACAACTGGAACTATTGACTGCCACCAGCCCTGAAATTATCAAACTAGTTAAAGATAAACGTGCAGATATGGGGGTTGTTTTTAGTGAGGAGGTCTACCCACAACAACTTGATTTTGAATCCTTAGGTGCTGTAGCGTTCGATCCTTTTGTCAGCGCTGGCCATCCTCTAGCTAAAACCACTGCTGCGCATCTCGATATGCTTAAGCTACACAGACAATTGGTGATTGGTGCTAAAGATAGTCTTCATGGCGGTTATAAAACCGCATTTTCGCCAGATGTTTGGTACGCAGATAACTACTATGTGCTGCTAGAATTAGCCAAATCAGGGTTTGGTTGGACCTTACTGCCAAGCCATATTGCGCAAGATGCGCTTTCCCAGGGAACCCTGCATATTCTGCCTACCAATGTTGAACAGTTTGGTTGGCTGGTCAATGTCGATGTCGTTCAGCACATAGAGGTAAGTGATAACTTAAGCCGATTGCTAAGAAAGCTGCTTAGAGAGATGATGGATCAGCAAGCGGTCACTCATCCATCAATTAAGCAGCCTAGTAGTGTGTAAACAACCAGTATAAAGCCAACGGCAGCCATTAACCTTTACTGTAACGTTATGGCAGCTTGTTTATACCATGCAGACCAAGCGGGTTTACTGTCGGACTCTAACTGAGACTGCATCCCTTGCAACAACCTTAGCAGCAGGGCCTTATCATCGGCTTTGTTGGAATAAAACAGAGGATCGTAAAAGCAACGTCGCTGGATTGGTTCTAACTGCGTGTCGAAACCACGCTCAACCCCCGATACACATAGCTCGCGGGCAGTGGTTTGTAATGTTAACGCAGTGTCATCGTCCAACAGGTGTGCAATCGGTCCCATGAGTAGAATTAACCCTAATCGTCCTGGCGGAGTCTTTTTCCAGCTTTCAAGCTGACCTTGCTTCGCTTGCGATAATAATTGCTGCCAGCTAGTTAAAGTGTCAGGTTTTAACGCAGTAATATCAACGCCATCACCTTTTTCATAATGATAAAACCACTGCTGTAAAAACTGTTCCACAATGCCTCCAGTACCACTTGTTTGAATATCCGCAGGGTAACATTATCAATGTGCGACAAGATGTTGGACTTTGGTCTAAATACTATATACATCACGACGAGACTAAATGATGCGCACAAAAAAGCGGCTTACGCCGCTTTTAAAATTTAGGAACTATAGCGATTGAACACTACTTTGCTTCAGGTTTTGGTGGGTAATGCAGCATCATCTCTGTAATTGCCTTATTAACCACTTCTACCCGCTCTTCAGGGGTGTTTTTGTCGCGGATAGTATCTGCAACTGAACCACGCCAAATCAGCTGGCCCGATTCACGGCTGACTAAATCGACAATAAGCGTGCCGACTTCATATTCTCTAACCGTTGTCTGGGTATGCATATTGCCTCCCCATGCCCAACCAGGACCATAATATGGGTTATAGCCATAGTTGGTATTAAAGGTATCGACATTAATTTTTTTGTCCACTTTAGTGAAGTAGTTAACTAATACATCAGCGGTGTTAGCATCAGCCAAAGTGAGCCCTTTAAACTGTAACTGACTGTTAACGGCAGCGCGAACACGTTGGTCCATTAAGCCATCAAGGTGATAAGTTTTATCATCACTCTTCTGAACGACCCACGCATAGCTCTTAATCTCATTGAAATTAACCTTAGGATCATAATCCGAGCTCGATTTCATCGTACTACAGGCCGACAGTGCTAATGCTGCCGCTAAGACGATTACCTTTTTCATAAATACTCCACCAATAAAGAGGGTCAATACCAACCGATATATAGTTTTAAGCTTACAGAGCAAAATTATGATCTACAACTCTCTTTTTGTTGAAAAAACGATTTAATACACTTGACTTTAATTACCACCCAAATGATAATGATTATCAATTAGATTTAATTAGGGAGTTACTATATGACTTGGTTTATCAGCGCATTTATCATCGCCAGTGCAATATTTATGTTTGCCCCAAAGAAGCTCGCTGTCAACAATGCGACGCCCAGTCATCAAGCCTATGGCCAAAAGGTACTATTGGCTATCCCACTTGTCGCCCTAATAATTTTTAGTCTGAATGTACTCAGCGGTTACAGCTCTCCACAAACCCTTGTCGCCATCTGCTTTGCCTTAACAGGTTGTAGTGTTGCCATGACGTCGTTGCACAGATTCATTATTCCCTGCGCTGGTGTCACCGCCGTTGCACTCGTCTTTATGGTAATACAGCTATTTTAAAGTTTGTTTCATCAAGATTGCTCACATTTGCACTAATTCGTTAGTTGCTTTCGGATATCAGACGTTAACGTCCTCCCTGCAAATGGGTCGTTAACGTCATCCATGACCACTTCGGTGGTCTTTTTTTTGCCCTTAACATTCCCACTCAATCGCGCAATTTGGTACACTCAAACTAAGAGCCACAACTAGTTTTTTAAGATGAGAATAGATCCTAACATTTCATTGGTGTATAGCACCGATGGCGGAAAAATTGAACCGAATAACGAACCTAAAACCATTCCTGAAGGTGACGGCATTGTTCGCATACACAAGGATAGTAAGGGTCGAAAAGGCAAAGGAGTTTCGGTGATCAAAGGGCTAGGCCTTGACGAAAAAGCGCTTAAAGCCTTAGCTCAAAAGCTAAAGAAACAGTGCGGCTGCGGCGGTACTGTCAAAGAGTTTACGATTGAGGTGCAAACCGACAATCGCGAGCAACTTAAGACAATACTTGAGAAACTCAACTATCAAGTTAAACTGGCAGGTGGCTAATTTGCCAATAGTGGAGTGCTAGATGGACAGTTTGCAAAATCATTTACTTATAGCAATGCCTTCGTTGCACGACACTTTCTTCGAACGTTCAGTCATCTATATCTGTGAACACGATGAGAAAGGCGCCATGGGGCTGATGATTAATCGTCCCATCGGCGTCGATGTCAATGAACTCTTAAAACAGATGTCTCTTGATGAAGCTAACCAAGTCTCCGAGAGCATAGGCAGCCAAGTACTGGTTGGTGGCCCCGTTGGGCAAGAGAAAGGCTTTGTCCTCCATACACCACAATCTCAATGGAGTAACAGTCTGCAGATTAGCGATGAGGTAATGCTGACGACTTCAAGAGACGTGCTCACATCGCTGGGCGGCCACCAAGCACCTGAACATTTTATTGTCGCACTGGGTTATGCCGGCTGGGGACGAAATCAATTGGATCAGGAGCTAGCGGAGAATAGCTGGTTAGCGATTCCGGTTACCCATGAGCTTTTATTTGATACTCAACATGATGAACGCTGGCAAGCCGCTACAAAGTCACTCGGTTTTGATGTGTGGCAGCTCTCATCACAAACAGGCCACGCCTAATTCTATTGCAGGAAGAAATGACATAATGAGTTTAACAACGGTATTGGGATTTGACTTTGGCACTAAAAGTATCGGCGTTGCCATAGGCCAACAAATTACTGGTAGCGCAACCCCTCTGGCGTCAATAAAAGCCAATGACGGAATCCCTAAGTGGGAAGAGATAGGCATGCTGATTGAAGAGTGGCGACCAGATCTTATCGTCGTTGGTTTACCGCTAAATATGGACGGAACCGAACAAGAGATGACCCAAAGAGCACGTAAGTTTGCCAATCGCATTACCGGGCGATTTGGCGTAAAAACCGCGACTCAAGATGAACGCCTCACGACTGCTGATGCTAAAGCTAGGCTGTTTGAAATGGGGGGATTTAAAGCGCTCTCTAAGGGACAAGTCGACTCCATGTCTGCAGTTTTAATTATTGAGAGCTATTTCGAAAACCAATATTAACCCACACCTGTTTGCACCTTTTTTATCCCTACGACAACACCACCCAATGCGGTGTTAACGAGCTTAAACGCAGAACAACTGCATTCCTGACTCGTCGCAATCAACTGGGACCTTGTGAATGCCCTTAATGCAGGAGCAATTAAGGGCCTTACCTCAGACGCGCTAAACACTCGCTAAGTAATCAGATTTTTTATACTGATTGGTATAAAATCAACAAACAGAAGTAAATCATGATGTGACAAGCAGCATCTCACGTTCTATTTCACAATCATAGGATCCCATTTCAAACTCACGGCAATTCCAAGGACGATTCTCATAAATCGAACACATCATGGTTTCGCGATCTAACGCAGAACACCAACCATCATCGAGACGTCGCATGGTCTCCCCGCCCCACTGATCGACAGCCACATGTTCATCAGGAACCCCTGTGTCGCTGATAATCATCACCTCTAAACGACAGCAGCAAGCCTGGCAGTTCGAACAACTAATTTCTGTTTTTGATAAATCTTTAATATTAATGGTCATGGGGGTTATCAAATCGATACAATCGCCCATTTTAACGCAAAATGCCCCAATCGATATCGATTTAGGGCATTAAAATTGACTAATAATAAAAAACATAGGCTTTGCAGCAAGATAGATAGGACGCTGATTAAGCCACTACCTTATCTCATCTTGCTAGATAGGGTTTAACCAAGTTTGCCATCATATCGATATGCTGCGGCTCATCATTTAGTGCAGCTATGTAGCGATACTTTTTGCCACCAGCCTGTTCAAATATTTCACGATTTTCATGCTCAATCTCTTCCAGTGTTTCAAGGCAATCAGCACTGAACGCAGGACAGATAATGGCAACGTCATCAACGCCATCAGCGGCCAGTTGAGTCAGTGTCGCATCAGTGTAGGGCCCAAGCCACTTAGCCTTACCAAATCGCGATTGGAAAGTAGTGACATACTCACTGTCTTGCAAACCCAGCACTTCTACCACCAATCGTGTCGTCTTCATGCAGAAACAGTAGTAGGGATCGCCAAGATGAAGGTTTCGCTCTGGCATGCCGTGATAGGACAGCACTAATTTCTTTGGTCTACCATGAAGTTCAAAATCTCGCTTGATTGATGCAGCTAGTGCCGAGATATAACCAGGATCATCATGATAAGTATTAATAAAGTGTAACGCTGGCAAGTATCGCCAAGTGCTCAGCTCTTTACTCAGCGCATCGAACGCCGACGCGGTTGTTGGTGCAGCATATTGTGGATAGAGAGGTAAAACGACTAACTTATCAGTGCCCTCTTTATGGAGGCGTTTCAAGGTATCACTCACGCTTGGTTCGCCATATCGCATACAAAAATCGACGTTGACCTTTTCGCCATGGGCTTGCAATTGATCTGCTAACTTTTGGGTCTGCTTCTGGGTGATGGCCATCAAAGGTGAACCGGCTTCACTCCATATTTGTTGATACAGTGCCGCCGACTTTGCAGGCCTAACACGTAATATAATTCCATGGAGAATCATCAACCAGATAAGTTTTGGGATTTCAACAACTCTTGGGTCTGCAAGAAACTCAGCAAGATAACGCCTAACCGCGGATGTTGTTGGTTCACTCGGCGTACCTAAGTTCATCAATAAAACAGTGGTGCGAGCTCGTTGTTGATGCCCCTGCTCTTTCGTTAAGCCTTTATAGTTACCCAATTTAACTCCCTACTCACGCAAAATTTTTAATTTTTGGCATGGCGATATTTCCCCCTGCCATCTGTCTTTCTGACTGATTAACCACTTAGCTTATATCATGGTTTCATTAAAGCGTTATGAATACGCTATAAGTAAGTGCCTGGATCAATGAGTAAATCAATCTGATAAAAAGCGGACAACACCTAGGTATTGTCCGCTATCTATAACGTCCGATAATCTTAATCTAAATCTAGCGTCACACCTTCCATAAATCCGGTACTGGCAGCTTCTGTACCTTGCAGCTTAATCATCAAACGCAAGTCGTTTGGCGAATCAGCATGATGCAAGGCATCTGCGTAGCTAATTTCGCCATCAACATAGAGTTTCAGCAAGGCTTGGTCAAAAGTCTGCATCCCCTGCTCGTTTGACTTAGCCATGGTTTCTTTTAGGGTATGTAGCTCATTTTTAGCAATAAGACTTGCCACACGAGGCGTGTTAATCAGCACCTCAATCGCTGCACGTCGCCCAGAGCCATCACTCTTGGGTACCAACTGTTGGGCGACAATACCACGTAAATTAAGTGATAAATCGAACAGTAACTGTTGATGCTTACTCTCAGGTACTAAGTGCATAATGCGATCAAGCGCCTGGTTAGCATTGTTGGCGTGCAATGTTGCCATACACAAGTGACCTGTTTCAGCGAATGAAAGCGCAAACTCCATCGTTTCTTGGCTACGGATCTCACCAATCAAAATCACATCAGGGGCCTGGCGTAGCGAGCTTTTTAGTGCGGCATCAAATGACTCGGTATCAATACCCACTTCGCGTTGAGTGATGATACTCTTACGATGGTCGTGAACAAATTCAACCGGGTCCTCAATGGTTAAAATATGACCTCGAGCATGAGCATTTCGATAACCGACAAGCGCCGCTAACGACGTTGATTTACCCGTCCCCGTACCACCCACCATAATGATCAGGCCACGTTTACTCATCACCAAATCTTTCAAAATTGGCGGAAGTTTAAGATCTTCAACCAAAGGAATTTTGGTCTCGATACGACGCATCACACAACCTGGTGATTCTCGTTGCCAAAAAGCACTGACACGAAAACGTCCCAACTCTTTAGCTGCAAATGCAAAGTTACATTCACGGCTCTCATGAAACTCTTTAATTTGCGCTTCGGTCATCAAGGCTTCGACAAACTCTAATGACTGTGCTGGTGTAAACGGATTCTCACCTAAAGGGGTTACTTCACCGTCAATTTTGGCACTTGGTGGAAAACCCGCAGTGATAAATAGATCCGATGCTTTTCGCTCTACCATCACTTTTAAAAATGGACGAACTTCCATAATAAGACCTTACTTAAAAACTAGCATTCTTGTTAGAACTCTTAGACATGGCATCTTCCCGAGTAATTAAGCCTCGGTTGACCAGGTTTTGTAAGCACTGATCTAAGGTTTGCATACCATGGGCCATACCAGTCTGAATAGCTGAATACATCTGAGCAACTTTATCTTCACGGATCAGGTTACGAATCGCTGGCGTTCCCATCATGATCTCATGAGCTGCAACTCGGCCGCCTCCTACCTTCTTAATCAAGGTTTGCGAAATAACCGCCTGGAGAGATTCCGACAACATGGTTCTCACCATACCTTTCTCCCCTTCAGGGAATACGTCAACCACACGGTCAATGGTCTTTGCTGCTGAGGTGGTGTGCAAGGTACCAAAAACCAAGTGACCGGTTTCGGCCGCTGTCATCGCAAGTCGAATGGTTTCAAGATCACGCATCTCACCCACTAAGATCACATCTGGATCCTCACGCAGCGCACTTCTTAGTGCAGCATTAAAGCTATGGGTATGGCGATGTACTTCTCGTTGGTTGATCAAACACTGTTTGTTCTGGTGCACAAATTCGATAGGATCTTCGATGGTCAAAATATGATCATGTCTATTCTCGTTCACATAATCGATCATCGCCGCCAAGGTGGTACTCTTACCTGAGCCTGTAGGTCCGGTTACCAATACTAACCCTCGAGGGAAACTTGATATTTTTTTGAAAATATCGGGCGCACCCAATTTTTCTAAACTTAATATTTCACTGGGAATGGTACGAAATACCGCCGCGGCTCCACGGGACTGGTTAAAGGCATTAACACGAAAACGGGCTAAGTTGGGCACTTCGAACGAGAAATCTATCTCTAAATGTTCCTCGTAATCCTTACGCTGTTTATCATTCATGATGTCATAAACGAGACTATGCACACCTTGATGATCCAGCGCTGGCAAATTAATCTTTCTGACTTCACCATCTACACGTATCATTGGAGATACTCCCGCAGAAAGGTGTAGATCTGACGCATTGTGTTTTACACTAAAGGCAAGTAACTCTGTGATTTCCATAGTATGGGATATCCATTCAACCAAAAACTTACATCATGACAACAATAGCAGACAGACTCGCTAACGCCCACCTAAGAATTGCTCAAGCGGCGCAAATTTCATCACGTGATAGCGAAGAGATTAAACTACTCGCCGTCAGTAAAACTAAGCCCATTAGTCAAATACTAGCGGCCTATCATGCTGGCCAACGTCTTTTTGGTGAAAACTATGTTCAAGAGGGCGAGTTAAAGATAATTGAACTACGACCATCATGCCCAGATATTGAGTGGCATTTTATTGGTCCGTTGCAATCAAATAAAACTAAGATCATCGCAGAGCATTTCGATTGGATGCATACCCTGAGTCGTGAAAAAATTGCTAAGCGCCTCAATGACCAACGCCCTGAAGCTCTTATGCCCCTCAAGGTGTGTATTCAAGTTAATATCAGCGCAGAGCAGAGCAAGTCAGGCATCCCCCCCCAAGAGCTAATGAGTTTAGCTCGAGTTATCAATGCATTACCACGTATTGAACTGAGAGGATTAATGGCTATCCCAGCGGCGACAGACGACATAGCCATACAGCGTCGGGAATTTGCCCAAATGAAAGTGCTATTTGACCAATTACGTAATGTCTATCCTTCTGTAGATACCCTTTCTATGGGGATGAGCAATGACTTAGAGATCGCCATTGATGCCGGAACCACTATGGTGCGTATCGGTACCGCAATATTCGGCAGTAGAAACTAAGCAAGGTAATCATCAATGACTTGTATTTTGCCGTGTTGGCCCAAATATATTGTCATATATTGATAAAAAATAACCACAACTAGAGACCCTTATGACACAAAAGAAATTATGCTTTATCGGTGCGGGCAACATGACCCGCAGTATCACCTCTGGTTTAGTAAAAAGTGGCTATGATGCAGCGCTAATCCATGCCACCAATCCCAGTGCAGCTAAACTTGACGTCCTTAAAGCTGAGCTTGGCATTAAGGTGTCCCATGATAATTTCGCTGCGGCAACACAAGCAGATGTGATCATATTGGCGGTCAAGCCACAGCTGATGCAACAAGTGTGTGAGGCACTAAGCGCTATAGACCTAAGTGGAAAACTGCTCATCACCATAGCAGCGGGCGTAACAATAAATCGTTACCAGGAATACTTTAGACAGCCAATCAAACTTATCCGCACTATGCCAAACACCCCAACCCAAATTGGATATGGAATGACAGGGCTCTATGCGCAAGCAGGTGTCTGTGATGCCGATAAGCTGTTGTGTGAACAGTTGATGAAAAGCGGTGGCGAAGTCGTATGGGTTGAACAAGAGGATGACTTAAATCAAGTTATAGCCCTAGCCGGCAGTTCACCTGCCTATTTTTTCCTAATGATGGAGGCTATGATTGACGTAGCCAAACAAGATGGAATGGATGAACATATTGCCAGACAACTGGTTCAACAGGCAGCATTAGGCGCTGCAGCAATGGTCAAGCAAAACCCTCAGCTTTCAGCTGCACAACTTAGGGAAAATGTTACCTCTAAAGGTGGCACTACGGCACAAGCCATTGCAGCGTTTGAACAAGCCGATCTGCGAGGGATTGTCAAAACAGCGATGAGCGATTGTGTCGCACGCGCTCAAGAGATGGCGAAACAATTTTAACCTTCTATACACTAAGTAGAGAGACACCATGAACGCATTAAGTTTTTTAGTCAGTACCGTTTTTGATCTATATCTGATGGTGGTGATTATCCGCATCTGGTTACAACTTGCTCGAGCCGACTTTTACAATCCATTTAGCCAATTTGTTGTTAAGGCTACACATCCTATCGTCGCACCAATGCGCAGAGTGCTGCCCGCGATCGGTGGTTTAGATACAGCATCGCTAGTGCTTGCCCTATTAGTCGTTGTGCTGAAATTTGTTGCGCTAAGCCTGATTGCGGGCGCAGCCATCAGCATTCCCACCATACTTTTAGTTTCAGTCGTCTCAGTATTTAAGCAGGCAGGCGTACTGCTGTTCTGGATGCTGATTTTGAGAGCGATTCTGAGCTGGGTGAGCCAAGGGCACAACCCTATAGAGATGGTGATGGGCCAACTAACCGAGCCACTTTTAGCTCCCATTCGTCGTATTCTTCCACCGATGGGCGGGCTCGACCTCTCTTTATTGGTGATGATGGTTATTCTTAACTTTATCAATATTCTCCTCGCGCAATATGTACCATTTTGGGCAAACGTTTAATGGGTTTAGTCATTGAGCAGCAAGGAGACCTGCTGCTTAAATTATATATTCAACCTAAAGCCAGCCGGGACCAAATTATTGGTCCCCATGGTGACGAACTCAAAGTCGCTATTACTGCGCCTCCCATTGATGGCAAGGCTAATGCTCACTTGAGTAAATTGCTAGCTAAGATGTTTAAGGTACCTAAAAGCCATATCATTATTGAAAAAGGCGCTTTAGGGCGGCACAAACAGATAAAAGTATTGTCTCCCAAGCTTATTCCAGCTGAAGTTGCCGCGTTAATGACATGAATATTGTAAGAAAATAATCTTCAAAGCGTTATATTAAGCATAACTAACTATACTGAAAACAGTAATCCAGTGACCAGGAGCTCACAATGATCCGTTCCATTTTATGCGCAATACTGTTATCCCTTGTGATGACTGGTATGGCGTCCGCAGAACAAAAACAGAGCGTTGGAATTTACGACATCCACTATGTAGCGATTGGCAGTACTTTTATCACACCTAGCATAGCTAAAACATACGGAATCAAGCGTAGTAGCTACACAGGTATCATCAATGTATCTGTACTTGATACTAGCGTAGACGGTAATCCCGCTATCCCTGTTGAGATTTCAGGCCTTGCCAACAATCTACTGGACGCGCGTATAAACCTTATTTTTAGAGAGATTAGAGAGGGGGACGCTATCTATTATATTGCCGAAGTACCTTATCGCGATGACCAAGAGATCAACTTTCAGCTCGCCATCAAATATGGCAAAAAGCTAAATACTCAGCTGAAGTTTAAACAAAAATTCTATGTCGATTAATATCGAAAATCATGTTTAAACAGGGCGGTTTTATCAAGGTCAACAAAAAGCCTAAGTAAAAACGCCCTCCCCTCTACCGTTTACCATCTTGCTTGGGTATGATTGCGCCCATATTTAGCCCACCCATGGTGAACCCTAATGAATAAAATAGTCTTAGCAAGTGGCAACAAAGGAAAACTCAAAGAGTTCTCAGAGATTTTGGCGCAATTTGGCATTGAAGTACTGCCTCAAAGTCAATTCAATGTCGAAGAGGTACCTGAAACTGGTACAACATTTGTCGAGAATGCCATTATTAAGGCTCGCCATGCTGCCCAAGTGACTGGTCTTGCAGCCATTGCTGATGACTCTGGATTAGAAGTTGATTTATTGGGTGGCGCACCTGGCATCTATTCTGCTCGCTATGGCGGAGAGAATGCCAAAGATAGCGATAACTACAATAAATTGCTCGATGCGTTAAAAGAGAGTCCTGAGCCACGCAGCGCACGCTTTCAGTGTATCTTAGTTTATATGCGCCACAGCGATGACCCGACTCCAATTATTTGCCAAGCGGCCTGGGAAGGTTCAATAGGTTTCGCACCTAAAGGCGGTAATGGTCATGGTTACGATCCGATATTTATCCCGGAAGGACACCAATGCAGCGCAGCAGAGCTCAGCAGCGATGAGAAAAATGCACTAAGTCACCGAGGTAAAGCAATGCAACTTCTGTTAAGCGAAATGAAATCTAAAGGTATTTTAGGCTAATGCTCACACTGCCACCACTCAGCCTCTATATCCACATACCTTGGTGCGTTCAAAAATGCCCCTACTGTGACTTTAACTCCCATGGTCAAAATGGTGAGTTGCCTCAGCAGGCTTATGTTGACGCACTATTAGAGGATCTTCGCCAAGATGCCGATTATGTTCAAGGACGTAAACTGCACTCTATTTTTATTGGTGGTGGTACGCCTTCACTTTTCGATGCCAAACAGATCCAAGCGATTCTTGAAGGCGCTAAAGCACAAATTGGTTTTGAGGGTGACATAGAGATCACCATGGAAGCCAACCCAGGCACATTAGAGCATGATGATTTTGCTGCCTATCGCGCTGCAGGGGTCACACGCTTATCGATTGGTGTACAGAGTTTTTCCAGTGATAAGCTCAATTTGCTGGGGCGTATTCACGACAAAAGCGAAGCGGAAATTGCAGCAGCTAAAGCACAAGCGGCAAACTATAACAGCTTCAATCTCGATCTAATGCATGGCTTACCCAACCAAAGCTTTGAAGAGGCCATGGCCGACATTGAAACCGCTGCGGGCTTAGCCCCTCCCCACCTATCTTGGTATCAATTAACGATTGAACCAAACACCCTGTTTCACTCTAAGCCTCCGCAATTACCAGATGATGAGGCGCTATGGCATATCTATGAGCAGGGACAACAACGTCTTGCTCAATTGGGTTACCAGCAGTATGAAATCTCTGCGTATGCTAAACCCGGTTATCAATGTCAACACAACCTGAACTACTGGCAATTTGGAGACTACATCGGCATAGGCTGTGGCGCTCACGGTAAAATCACCCTAACAGAAAGCCAACAAATTGTGCGAACCGTCAAGATTAAACATCCAAAAGGCTATTTAGCGGCAGATCAGTATCTGTTCGAAAAAACAGAGGTTTTAGAGGAAGACCGAGCGCTTGAGTACTTGATGAATCGCTTTAGGTTAATGTCACCCATCCCTAAAACTGAATTTGAAGTGCGAACAGGGTTATCCGCTGACATGTTGACCCTTGGCATGGAAAAAGCCGCTGATAGAGGGCTGGTTGCCATTGCCGAAAAACACTGGCAATTGACCCCCAAAGGCACCATGTTTGTTAATGAGCTACTTTCTTACTTTTGTGATTGACCTCCAAAAACTACGCGCCTTAGCAGTGAGATTAGGCGCGCAGAAACATTTTCTAACACTTAGATCAAATAATTAACCGCTAGCTTTATTAGGATAACAGGCATTAACAGACGGAAGATCTCATATGCCAATAAAAACAAAAACAACAATACTTGCGCTTACCTTCTCAACACTCATCAGCAGCTCCATTTTCGCAACCCCACTCTCTACATCTGTGATGAGTCCGACTGAGCCAACGATGCAAGTTAGCGCTCAAGAATCAGAGAAAGCAAACCAACTATTTGAAGCCATATTCATGGAAAACGTGATGGCAAGCCCTATTCGCCAAACTCACTTAGGCATTAAGACTGATTATGGCAAATGGGATGAGCGTGGGGCCGCCGCTGATAAAGCTTCGCAGCAAAGAGAGCAAAAGCATTTACAACTTCTGGCAGAGATAAACCGCGATAAGTTAGATGTTCAAACCAAACTGAGTTATGACCTGCTCACTCAAAAAATCGAGCAGAGCCTAGAAGATTTTAAGTGGCGGCTTTATAACTACCCGGTCAACCAGATGTATGGTGGCCATTCAATGGTGGCTTCATTCCTAATTAATCAGCACCAGATTGGCTCAATCGATGATGCGATCGCCTATATCAGTAGGTTAAATGGGGTACCCAAATATTTAGAACAACTTCAACAAGCATTGGAAGAGCGGGCTGCCGCTGGCATTATTGCGCCTAAATTCGTCTTTGCTCATGTACTATCTGACAGCCGCAACATCATCAGCGGAGCTCCCTTTGATAGCCAAAAAGACAGCGCATTATGGGCTGACTTTCAACGTAAAGTAGATAAACTCGATGCCAGTGCTGATAAAAAACAGCAACTATTAAGCCAAGCCAAACAAGCACTAAGTAACAAAGTGCTGCCAGCTTATAATAGACTGATTAGTTACATTGGCAATCTTGAACAACGCGCAGGAACGCTCGATGGTGTATGGCGCTTTAAAGAGGGCAAAGCCTTTTACGATAATGCCTTAGCTAGAACCACTACGACGTCAATGACAGCAGAACAGATACATAAACTTGGCTTAGCAGAGGTTGCCCGTATCCATCAAGAGATGCGAGCAATTATGAAGCAGGTCAATTTTGAGGGCGATCTGCAAGCCTTCTTTAAATATATGCGCGAAGATAAGCAGTTTTACTACCCTGCTTCAGATGAGGGCCGTGACGCCTACCTGAATGACGCCACAGCTCTCATCGATAACATCTCATCTCGGCTTGATGAAGTGTTCTACGTTAAGCCCAAAGCTCCCATGATCGTTAAGCGTGTCGAAGCATTTCGAGAAAAATCTGCAGGCAAAGCTTTCTATAACCAACCATCACCCGACGGCAGTCGTCCTGGTACCTATTATGCGAACCTCTACGACATGGAAGCTATGCCTAAGTATCAAATGGAAGCACTGGCCTACCATGAAGGAACCCCGGGTCACCATATGCAAATTGCTATCGCTCAAGAGCTCGAAAATGTCCCTAAGTTCAGAAAATTTGGTGGCTATACCGCCTATATCGAAGGCTGGGGCTTATACAGTGAGTTCTTTCCTAAAGAGATGGGACTTTATCAAGACCCCTACTCAGATTTTGGCCGTTTAGCGATGGAACTATGGCGTTCATGCAGACTTGTGGTCGATACAGGCATCCACGCCAAGCAGTGGACCCGAGAGCAAGGCATCAACTATTACGTTGAGAATACGCCAAATGCTAAATCTGATGCGGTAAAAATGGTCGAACGCCATATTGTGATGCCATCTCAAGCGACGGCCTATAAAGTCGGTATGTTGAAGATTTTGTCCATTAGAGAGCAAGCCAAACAAGCTATGGGCAACAAGTTTGATATACGCCAGTTCCACACCTTACTGCTCAAAAACGGGCCTTTACCATTGGATGTTCTTGAACAAGAGATAATGCAGTGGGCACAACCTAATAACGCCTCTTAATTTAGCCTACATACAACAAAGTCACCGCAAGGTGGTTTTGTTGTATTTCCAATCAGCCTAGTGCAAATTGGGCTACTCACACTTTGAGTAAAAAATGTCGCTACACGCTGGAAAATCAATCAAATTAATGACTTTTAGAGAACACTGAAATGAGAGTAGTGCGAAGAAAAATCACCCCAGCAGAATTTGCTGGGGTAAACCAAAACTAGGATGATGGTTTTAAGGCTAGCATTGTTTTAGTTCTTAAACCGTTGCCAGCATTGAATCAAGATTGCAGTAACGCCAACCCGAATAAGCTAAATTAAGAGGGGTCATTCTTAACTAACTTATCTGTTTCAGGTTATCCCAAATCAACTGCAACCATTGTATTAAATTAAGAACGAACTGCAACGTGAATTGTTTTTAATTATTAGCCCAAGCTAAATAAGCCATTGATTTAAGAAATAACAAAAATTATACAAGTAGCTGTAATAAAAAGAAAAAGCCCGATAATGTTAAATTTTCGGGCTTATCGTCTCTAAAACAAAACAATGTTTTTAACTTTTAGATAACTCATTGATTGTTAATTGACCAACAATTTAAGTTAGGAACAGTTTATTGTTGCTCACCATCTACTTTCTTTGAGCGTAAAGCGATGCATAAGGGGCATCCCAATAGGGTGGTGAACCAATATGGTCTTTAATAAAGTCGATAAATGCACTGACCTTAGGCGCCAAATGCTTTCTACGAGGATAGACTGCTTGTAAAGGCAGATGATGAGTTAACTGCCACTCTGGTAGCAACGGCACTAAGGTGCCTTTGTCTATCTCATCTTCTAACAAATAGCTGGCAAGATAGACAACACCAAGGCCACTTACTGCAGCAGACTTTAATGCTGGTGCGTTATCAACCCTAAAGTTACCGGCAACCCCTATTTCACAATAGTCATCGCCCTTTTTAAACTGCCACACACTGTGCTCATGCCACTCACCTTGGTACACCAAACAGTTATGGTCAACCAATTGCTCTGGACGATCTGGATAGCCATGCTTAGCGACATATTCAGGTGAAGCCGCTAACAAAAACTGGCACTTCATCAGCGGTCGAGCCACCATCCCCAGTGGAAGTTGCTCAGACATGGTTAATAACAGATCTAAGCCTTCACTAACGACATCGACTTTGTGATCTAACAGGCTGACCTGCAACTCAAGTTCAGGGTGCTTTGCCATAAACTCAGGCAACGCCGGAATGATGTGCATGGTACCAAAAGACTGTGATATGCCGACTTTCAGCACACCTCGGGTCGCATCATTGAGATTATGGACGCTAGCGACCGCTTGTTCTGCATCGCGAAGAAGCTCCTCTCCCTGAGCATATAACAGCTGCCCAGCCTCAGTTAAACTCAAACTACGCGTGGTACGCTGGATAAGTTGAACACCTAACTTATGCTCTAAATCAGCCACCTGAGTACTAACCTTAGATTTAGATATCCCCAACTTTCGCGCAGCGGAACTGAAGCTCCCCGCACGAGCAACATGAGTAAAAATTGCAATAGGTTCTAAAAGTTCTAACATTTAAATAGCCTTAAGGTGTTTGCGACCCTATATATACTAATTATAAATCAAAGAGTTAATGTGCTAAAAGCACTTCTTTGACAATTAATGATTTTTCTAAGAGTAGAGTCAGACTGGTGCCCATTTCTAAATCGAAATTTCGTCAGCATTGTTATTATTTTTTACAAGTATACCAAAGATTTGCACTTTGATTCTAATACCTATTTTTTAGCTACTATACACGCTCTTAATAAAAGAGGAAAAGTAATCGCTGAACTGCGGAGATCTGTAACGAAAAAAGCCCTACACCCAAGGAAAGTGTAGGGAAATTGCTGGTTGGTTAAACCTAACAGGGAGAGTGTTACACGTATAAACTATTCAAGCAGTTGTTGCTTCGGTGCTTTAATTAATGGGTACTTATCTAACTCTGGAACTTGGGCACGGAGTTTCGTTTCTAATGCCACCAGCTGTTGAAAGTTATCACACAGCTTGTCCGCTCTCGCTTCAAGATCTGCAGATTGTTGTTCCAGCTGAACCTCAATGTCTTTCCCCACATTGTCCATTTTAGCCGCGAATGACTCCATTTTCTGCTCAAATGAATCACCATCACCGCTCATCATCTGACTGCCTAGCGTCATCATCATGCTGCCAATAGAGCTTTGTACTAATTGCTCCATCTCCTGCTCAAACTCTTGGCCGAATGTATCTTCCAAAGAAGACTCTGTCGCACCTAAATAGAACTTATCGCCATGTTGATACGCAACATTGTC
Source organism: Shewanella colwelliana (assembly GCF_001735525.1). Lineage (NCBI taxonomy): Bacteria > Pseudomonadati > Pseudomonadota > Gammaproteobacteria > Alteromonadales > Shewanellaceae > Shewanella > Shewanella colwelliana. The sequence continues at coordinate 386,306 of NZ_MCBT01000046.1, read as the reverse complement.
GATACGGTCACTTAGACTCGCCATCATTTCATCAATTTTGGCTCCACTGGTGTCACCGAGAAGCGGGGTAAGCGCCATACTTACGGCTGTGGACGCAATATCGACTGCATCATGGACCAAATCGATAACTTCAGGAAGTTGAGCTGAAACCTCATTAGCATATTGATTAACAATCACTTGCTGCTGATTATTTAAACTCACCTGTTTACCGTCGATATACAACTCACCGAGTTCAATACGGTAAACTTCTTTTTTTGATTCACTAATGGTGAGTTTCTTAGGCTCTACAGCCACATCATAATTTAACGAAACTTCACACTGATGCCCGTCACTGCCAAAAGAGAGGTGATTATCATCATCGCCACCATGGGCCCATGCTGAACTGGTCGTTGCTAATACTAATGCGGTTAATCCTAACGAAGCGGCTGTCTTTTTCATTTTAATCATCCTTTATGACTTATCTGTTATCCGCATTACTCCATAAGACTACAGTATGCGATATAAACAATAGGAATACACTTATCATGCCAATGTTAAAATTAGAAACAAAAACAATAACTAACACCAATCTCGCTCTAAAGTAAGGAATAGAGAGTGGTCACTTCTGCTAGATGTTAGCCTAAATCACCACTGAATGAGGTTAGAAAATAGAACGCCCTAAGGACTGAGATAAGATTTCTAGCGCAGCAGTACCTGCCAATGAATTACCATTTTTGTCCAGCTCTGGGGACCAAACACATACGCTCATATCGCCCGGAATCACAGCAATAATACCGCCACCGACACCACTCTTACCGGGCATGCCCACTCGGTACGCAAACTCGCCCGCGCCGTCATACAGACCCGATGTCGCCAATAACGCATTAAGCTTGCGAGTTTGTATTGGCGATACGATTAAGTCACCAGATAGGCTCTTACCGCCATTAGCTAAATAATGCATCGCTTTAGAGAGATCAGCACAACTCATTCGCAGAGCACAGTAATGAAAATAGTTTTTGAGTACTTTATCAACATCATTATTAAAGTTGCCAAAAGACTTCATTAAGTATGCAATGGCCGCATTTCGGGCACTGTGTTGATACTCTGATGCTGCAACTTTTTTATCGTAGACAACATGGCGGTTATCGCTCAGTGCGCGAACCACTTCGAGCATGCGTTGTTTTGGAGCCCCTAACCTTCCTTGAAGCAAATCCGCAATAATAAGTGCGCCAGCGTTAATAAACGGATTTCTGGGAACGCCTCGTTCCAACTCTATTTGCACCAAAGAGTTAAACGACTGACCAGAAGGCTCTTTGCCAACCCTAGACCAGATCTCATGTTCTTCATATAAAGTCAGCGCCAGCGTAAGGCTAAAAACTTTTGAGATACTCTGAATTGAGAAAGGTTCGAGATAGTCACCCGCGCCAACGGTCGTGCCATCAACGGAAGTAACCGCTATACCGAATTTATTAGGATTAACTTCAGCAAGTGCAGGAATGTAATTGGCAACCTTCCCCTGACCAAGCAGGGGGCGAACTTGCTCCACCACCTGCTCAAGCAGTGCCTTTTCAGGCATTAGTTCCACCAAATATCGTACAGCTCGCTAACGGTTACGTTAGAGGTTGGTTGCTGTTTCCAAAAGGCACTAACGGCTTCACGATCTTCTTCGGTACATTTGCCAATAGTTTGGGTGGCGATAATGCCTTCCCACTCTTTATGGCCACCACCATGAAAACCTAGTTTTCTGGCGTCGATTACATCTAAGATAAATTGATCAACGATTGCATCGATCTGCTCTTCAGAAACCGATTCATTAAAAGTCCAATTGACGTCAAACCCAAATTCTTGGAATTCATCAATACGTAATTTCTTGCGAAGACGACGGCTACGTGTTGCCATGTTTATACCCCATTTATTAAATAATTAATTTTATTCAGTTCTTTCAAACATCAAGTCCCAAACACCATGCCCTAACCTATGACCACGTGCTTCAAACTTAGTTAGCGGACGGTGATCTGGACGAGGCACAAAATCACCCGCCTGCGACTGGTTCATATAACCTGGCGCCGCACTCATCACCTCTAACATATGCTCACTGTAGTTTTCCCAATCTGTTGCCAAATGGAATACACCACCGATCTTTAGGCTATTACGGATCATTTGAGCAAACTCGGGCTGCACGATACGACGCTTATGATGACGCTTTTTATGCCACGGATCGGGGAAAAACAGCTGCACCCTTGCTAGAGAGTTAGGTAAAATACTATTTTCTAACACCTCAATTGCATCATGATGAAAAACCCGTAGGTTAGTAACCCCCGCTTCAGCGGCTTCGGCCAAACAAGCCCCTACTCCAGGCTTATGCACTTCAATACCGATGAAGTTTAATTCCGGCGCAGCCTTAGCCATCGCGACTAATGAAGCGCCCATGCCAAAACCGATCTCAAGTACCGTATCGGCTTCTCGACCAAAGACTTGGGTTAAGTCGAGTGGCTCAGGCGAATAATCAAGCCCCATTACTGGCCACTGCTGCTCCATTGCAACCGCTTGCCCTTTAGTTAAACGCCCTTCTCGTAAGACAAAACTTCTCACTTTACGAAGGTATTTACCCTCTTCATTAAATTCAGCGGTTGTAACGTCGCTCATTATCTTTGCCTCAATATCTACCGTAGCGGGCCATATAGCATCTAAATAGCCGCGGTTTGAGGTCATATCAAGATGACGCCTCCCGAGCAAAAGACCAAATATGGCCCAGACACTTATATGATTGGATTTATAAAAAGAAGGGCATTATCCAAAGTTAATGGAGCAGTGCAAGCCCTATTGTTGCCAAAGTATACCAATAATCCTCACAGGTGCGAGCAAAGCGATAACGATAAGCCTATTTAGGTTGAGAATTCCTAGGCTGATGGCTACACTGGCGCGATGAAAACAGCACTATTTAGCCAGCGGATCACCGACTGGTATGCCCAATCAGGGCGAAAACACCTCCCTTGGCAACAAAAGAAGACCCCTTATAAGGTTTGGGTATCTGAGATCATGCTACAACAAACGCAAGTCAGCACTGTGATCCCCTACTTCGAAGCCTTTATGAAGCGATTCCCAACCATTGCTTCATTGGCTAATGCCCCACAAGATGAAGTGCTTCACCACTGGACAGGTCTTGGTTACTACGCACGCGCCAGAAATCTACACAAAAGCGCTCAACTGATCTGCAGCGAACACGAAGGTGATTTTCCAATTCACTTCGAGCAGGTGTTAGCCTTACCTGGTATAGGTCGGTCTACCGCGGGTGCTGTGCTGTCGCTTTCTCTTGGCCAACACCACCCAATACTAGATGGCAATGTTAAACGAGTGCTTGCTCGCCACGGTGCCATTGAAGGGTGGCCGGGTAAACGAGACGTTGAGCAACAGCTTTGGCAGCTGACTGAATCGTTGACGCCAAAACAGGGTGTAGAGCAATATAATCAGGCAATGATGGATATTGGCGCAACCATCTGTACCCGTAGCAAACCTAAATGCGAATTATGCCCAGTTGCGATAGATTGCAAGGCCCAGTTGATGGGGCGTCAAACAGAGTTTCCCGGCAAAAAACCTAAGAAAACCATCCCTGAGAAGCAAGCCTTTATGCTAGCGGTCTTAGATGATAGTGGACAGACATTAATGACTCAGCGACCGCCCACTGGGATATGGGGCGGACTCTGGTGTTTCCCACAATTTAACAGCCTAACAGAGCTACACGAATATGCGGAAACCCACGGTATAACTGTTCAGGCCGATGATGCTATCAGCTGTTTTCGCCATACCTTTAGCCATTTCCATCTCGATGTGACGGCAATAATTGGTTCAATTGAGATAACTAAAGCCCGAGAGATCATGGAAGATAGCGCATCACTCTGGTATAACATAGCCAATCCACCTAAAGTTGGTTTGGCTGCGGCAACGGAGCGCATTTTATCTAGCTTAGGTTCTGTATTAAATAAGGAGTAATCATGGCTCGTACCGTTAACTGCCAATACCTAAAAAAAGAAGCCGCTGGTTTAGGTTTTCAGCTTTATCCAGGTGAACTAGGTAAGCGCATTTTTGACAATATCAGCCAAGAAGCTTGGTCTCTTTGGCAGTCAAAGCAAACCATGCTTATTAATGAGAAAAAACTCAACATGATGAATGTTGACGACCGTAAGTTCCTCGAAGAGCAGATGATAAACTTTCTGTTTGAAGGGAAAGATGTCGAAATTGAAGGATATGTTCCTCAAAAAGATGACCAGTGATCTGAGTTAGCTGGTGAGTCATTAATAAAAAAGCGCCAATGGCGCTTTTTTATTAATTAAGGTAGAGAGGTATACCTATTGCTTAATGCCTTCAACCACAAGATCAAGCGTGACATGACTAGATGCAGGTCCCAGGTCCATCTGAATATCAAAATCTTTTAGCGCAAATTGAGTGTGCCCGACAAAGCCAACGCGATATCCACCCCAAGGGTCTTTACCTTCACCAATATAGTCAGCATCAATTGCCACAGGCTTAGTCACACCGTTTAATGTTAAATCGCCATTTAGCACAAACTTACCATCCCCTTTATCAACCACTGACTTAGAAACAAAGTCAGCTTGAGGGAATTTGGTGACATTCAAGAAGTCAGCACTGCGCAGATGCTTATCACGTTCAGCATGATTAGAGTCTAAGCTTGCCGTATTAATAGTGACATTAATCTTACTTGCCTTAATATCGTTTTTGTCGAAGCTAAATCCACCTTCAAACTGATTAAAACGACCGACAACGAAGCTGTAGCCTAAATGGCTTACTTTAAATTGAATTGATGCGTGTGCACCTTTAGTATCGATGACATAATCTGCGGCATTGACACTGCCAGCGACCAACATCACTCCAGCAATTAAACTCCCTAGCAAACGCTTTTTCATTTTATCTCCTTTATCCTAGTCATTCGAATTAATGTTAAATCTTTATCGATGAAATGATGCTTCATTGCACCAAGTGCATGTAACAGCACCAACCCCATCAAACTGTATGCAAAATACTGATGCACCAATCCTGCGAGGTCAGCCTGATCATCAAACAACAGCCCTAAACTCGGCACTTCAAACCAACCAAAGACTTCAATGCCGCGATCATCTGCAGTTGATATGAGGTAGCCACTGACCATGATACTGATCAGTAGTAAGTAAAGTGCTTGATGGACTAACGCCCCGATTCGCTGCTCCCAAACTTTATGGTGCGCTAACGCTTTTGGTTTAGGATTTAACTTCCCCCATATCAAGCGAATTAGCGTGGCAACAAACAGCAACACACCAAGGCTCTTATGGATATCGGGCGCTGTCTTGTACCAACTGCTATAATAGGTCAGTTCAACCATCCAGAAACCTAGTCCAAATAAGCCAAACACAACCAAAGCAGATACCCAGTGCATTGCAATGCTGGTGAGTCCATATTGGTTTTCGCTATTTCTAATCACGCTTTTACCTCTTCAATCTGTTCACTACACGATAGTTTCGATTTAAGTTGACGTATATCGTTAAATTTAGCCCATAAGGTTCTATTTTTTAGAATATGAAAGCTTTGGCACTGCTTACATACCAGTTAACAGCGGTAACTAGGTTTAAAAAGAGAGGAAATACGACTTAAAATAAGTGGCAAACGGCTAATCATTGTTGGGTTATTACTCACCCCAGACAAATTTTAAACTTTTTGCACATTAACTAACCATGCAAACCAATTTATCTAAAAAAGCACTTGCAGGATAAATATCATCGCTATATTATACGCGCACTCCAGACGAGACGGGTCACATAAGACCTAGTTTGAAGTAGATTGTTAAACGCTTAGTTTAGCTGCCCGAATAGCTCAGTCGGTAGAGCAGAGGATTGAAAATCCTCGTGTCCCTGGTTCGATTCCGGGTTCGGGCACCACTATTTAGATATAAAAAGTTAAGCCGGCATAGCTCAGTTGGTAGAGCAACTGACTTGTAATCAGTAGGTCCCGAGTTCGACTCTTGGTGCCGGCACCATATAAAATAGCCTCGACATTGTCGGGGCTTTTTTATATCTGCAATTCAACAACAACCGATGCAACAATTACAGTATGTTATGGCTCGGTCAGCCGCAGTGGCATTAACATCACAGCGAACACCGCTCCCGCCTAAACGTTTATTACAGACTAACGATTAACCCTGTTGCATAGTCTCATTGGCGGGGCATAAATCGCTGAATGCGTCTACCAGAGTAAAACCGTTTTTCATTTGCAGCACAGCTTTATGGGTTACAACGCTCTATGCAAAAAGAAAATCTCACCTGCCAGCCAACTTTGAAAGAAAAATTAAGCGCTGCAGCTCAATGTGGTCATGCACCCTGTAATAAAAAATACTCACCTATTGCAGACAAAAAAAGGAGCCAATAGGCTCCTTTTTTAATGGCGGGTTTGTATTACTTCCAGCTTCTCATTTTATGACCCTTGACGGCATAGAATAGGATAAATAGGTAACATGGGAGCATCACCATATAGCCCCCTTGCTGACCTAAAGAAGTTGCTGAACTGGTTAAACCCCAGAACAGAGGTCCAAACGCACCGCCAGCAATGCCCATTACCAATAGCGCTGAACCAGTACTGGTCAATTTCCCCATACCCGATAACGCTAGCGGCCACACTGCGGGCCATACGATAGCGTTTGCAAGGCCAAGGAATGCAATCATCAACAAAGTGTCTGGTAACATAGCACCACCAAACGGCACCAATAATACATTCGCAATCGCATAAGAGTTATTATCACCAAATAGAATCCCTAAGGTTAGCAACAGGCCCAATATCGCCGAAATCATTAGCGCCGTTGGTTGAGAAATAAAACGCGGGATAGTTAAAATACCTAAGGTATAACCCAGCACCATACATATCATGGTGTAAGACGTCATAACACCGTAATTCTCAACCCCTAATGACAATGCAAAGGTGCCAATGGTATCACCGGCTATGACTTCGACAGCAACGTAGAAAAATAATGCCACCACCCCCAATGCGAGGTTTGGATGCGACAAAGCTTCACGGGTATGGCCTTTACCCCCTTCAACTTGATCATCTTCCTTTTCAAGTTCAGGTAATGGTGACTTCTTCACTAAAATCGCTAAGAAACCGATAAATAGCGCCATGCCCATATAAGGATAAACTAAGCTATTAGCCATCTCATCGATTTGAAGTTGAGAGAGTTCCATACCAACACGGTCTTTGAAACTATCCAAAATCAATGCGGTAAATACAAGAGGAGCGATAACCCCAGCCCCTTTATTTAAAATGCCCATCACACTGACACGTGCAGCCGCTGACTCTTCAGGGCCAATACGCACCACATAAGGGTTAACGGCCGTTTGTAGCAACGTTTGCCCAGCCCCCATCACAAGTTGAGCGAACAGAAACAACCCAAAGACCTGGGTTTTAGCCGCTGGAATAAAGAGCAATCCGGCAACCATCATAATGCCCATTCCCAGCGCCATACCTGTCTTGTAACCCACTTTACGTATTACCCATGCCGAAGGCAGTGCGGTAAAGGTCACAGCAATATAAAAGGAGAAAAGGATGAGAGAGGCTTGAAACGGAGTGAGCTGAAGGATCTGTTTAAGGTATGGCATCAAGGAGCCATTTAGCCAAGTTGCAAACCCTAAGATGAAAAAGAGCCCAGCAACGATTGCCATGGGGATCACGCTACTGCGCTTAGATTCACTATTTAATGTCATTTCCATAAGCCTGTTTTCTTATAGTAATTAATATATTGATATCAGGTTGGCTGACATCGGCTTTATCTTATAGTGGTACAAAACTCAACTGAGCAAGTTTCCATTTAGTAATGAATTTAGCTCCATTGTTTCACTGATGTTAAAACATAAAACCCAAAAAGACAACGCTGTCATTTTGGGTTTTACATAAAATTCAGCTAACTTGCAGATTTAGCTGGTCAATTAGTTGCTCAAACATTGCAAACTAAACTTAAACCTTAATGAATATGTTACGTTTATACATCCAATAGAGTAACAACCACTGCACGGTTAACAGTGCAAGAGTACCCGCCAAAAGGTGCATAGACTCAGGCAACGCTTGGATAAAACCACCAAATATACTGCGAGCGACATAGCTCCAATTTACTAGACTCGATGCCAAATAGATAATGATCGCATTGCAGCCAATTACCACAAAAACAAATGCCAAACGTTGTAGTTTAAGCACATCAATCAAGGCATAAAAAACACCAAGTAATAATAGGCTCCAACCCGTCGTCACCAACACAAATGAGCTGGTCCAAAGGTCCTTATTGACAGGTAAGAAACCGTCGCACAGCCAACCGGTCGCCAATACAGCTGCACCAGCTAGCATCAATATACCGACTTTAGCCCAATCCCCTTTAGGGTGTTGCTTAACAATAAAATGCCCTGTAAATACCCCCGCGAGGGCATTCACGACAGCTGGTAAGGTCGATAAAACACCTTCAGGATCGGTAGGTTGACCTTGGTAGCTAATGCCGGGTAAGAGGTGACTGTCCACATAAGCATTGATTGATCCTGCCATCGACAAGTCACCCGCTACGCCACCGGGTACAGGCATGAATAACTGCAAGAACGCATAACCCACTAATATCAAAATAGCGATAATAATCTGCGTACGTAAAGCTGTGTGCCAAACTAACATGGCAGCAAAAAACCAAGCGAAAGCAATACGTCCTAATACGCTGGCATAACGTAGTTCGTCAGCGGCAGCTGGTGCGCCAACACCCCAACCATGGTTATAAAGTACACCAAAAATTAACAGCAAGCCCAATCGCTTAAATGAATGACGATAGAGAGGCAAGCGTGCTGACATAGGAAGTTTATCTAACCGCTTGGGTGATAAACCCAAAGCGACACCAGACAAGAAAATAAATAACGGAAAAATAAGATCATAGAACGTGAAACCATGCCATACGCTGTGTTTCATCTGTGCATCAGCAATTTGCCACCCTTGCCAACCAGTCCAAGCCAATAAGCCAACAAACAGTGCTTCGCCTCCTAAGATCCAAAACATATCAAAACCACGCAGCGCATCGAGTGACATCAACCTAGGCTTGCTGATTTTTGGTTGGTTTGCATCCATTTAAACGATTCCTATTTTTATTGTTTTTATTAAACCAAAGCCCCAAAAGCGAGGCTTTTAGGGCTTTTTCTTTAATCGACGTTAGGCTTCATAAACTAGCTCACCGCCTATATAGGTACGCGCCACACGGCTGTGTTGGTCAAGCAGCACCATATCCGCCTGGCAACCTAACGTAAACGCCCCACGTGTAGCCTCATGGCCAAGAAACTGCGCAGGGTACAATGCCGCCATTCGTAACGCTTCATCCAAAGATAAACCAAGCATATTAACGCTATTGTTTACAGCGCCAACCATGTCGAGTACACAACCAGCTAACTCTCCCGTTACCGCATTGAGTCGGTCTCCTTGGCGAACGACCTGGGTGCCAAATAGCTCAAAGCTCGCATCTTGTGCCATGCCAACGGGTGGCATCGCATCAGTGACCAACATCACCTTACCTCGTGGTTTTGCGTAAATCGCGACTTTCGCCGATGCAGCATGAACATGATGGCCATCCACAATCAACCCACACCATGCATCCCGACTTTCAATCGCCGCACCAACCATGCCAGGATCCCGCGAGCCCATTGGCGACATGGCATTAAACAGATGAGTAAAGCCTGTCGCCCCCGCCTCTAACGCTGCCACAACCGTTTCATAATCGGCATTTGAATGACCCAAGCAAACCCTTACATCCTCTGCCACTAAGGCTTTAATAACCTCTACAGATACGTTTTCTGGTGCAAGAGTAACCACTTTAGTGCCTAAATCTTTGCGACAAAAAATCGCTAATTCCGCATCTGAAATGCGGCGAATATGCGATTGAGGATGAACACCTTTTTTGGGGACTGAAAGATGTGGACCTTCGAAATGAACTCCAAGTACTCCAGAAGCCCCCACATCAATCGCTTTAGCAACTGCATCAGCGGCAGTTTGCATCACATCAATATTGTCGGTAATCAGCGTGGGAAGAAACCCTGTGGTGCCAAACTGTGCGTGCGCCTTACCTATCGTTTCAATACACTTAACGCTGCGGTCAGCATTTAACAATGCACCGCCTCCACCATTGACTTGCACATCGATAAACCCTGGTACTAGTGTGCCGCTCACCTGCTGTGGCGTCACACCTGCGACACAGTCAAAGGCAACTACTCGGCCATCTTCAAAGGTGATTGGTAGTTCACGATGAAATTTTTCACCATCAAATACCTGTTCTGCGATCAAGGTTTGTTTCATCACTCTCTTTCCTAATCCCCTTTAAGCATTTACAGCATAAAGGATTACAGTGGACAGTATTTCCCGAAGGTTTTATTAATTACCTATAGCTAGCTGTTGCCTTGCATAATATACGGCACCCAACTCTGGTGGCGCTAAAATTGGAGAGATTTTGCTAACAACATCGGTATCTAACCATGCTGCCAATGGCTCAGCAAGCCCACCTATCATTGAAAATCTTGGTGGGGCTACTTTAAACAGTTTACGGGCAAGCTCGCTAATATATGCAGCGCCTTCCACGACAATCGCTTTAGCCACCGCGTCTTGCTCATTGGCGCACTCAAGCACCAGCCTCGCTAAGCTTGCATAGCAACTTGAAGACTTACCAGCTAAGTGTTCAACAATGCCCATCGCATCGTGCACATTAAAATGATTAAGCAAGCGCTCTGTGAGCGCTGTTGCGGGGGCGAATCCGTCGAGGTGCAATAACACTTGCTCGGCAGCCTTTAATCCTAACCAAGCGCCACTGCCCTTATCACCCAATGCAAAACCATGACCACCAAGACACAGATGACTCTCGCCAACATGTGCATAGCCGCAGGAGCCCGTTCCGGTGATGATCACGGCACCATCACCGCCATGATGGGCACCAATGCAGGCAGTATGCAGATCAGTGGTGACATACATTTTGGCGAATGGATGAGCCCAATTGCTAATATCTTGATGTAGGCGTGGCACATTCACCCCAGCTAAACCCAATCCGGCTATGAGCAGCTTGCTATCACCAACTGTTAATCCAGCATCTCTTAGTGCAAGTTCAGTAGACTGCTGAATCGACTCGAAAGTTTGCGCTAAGCCATGAAGCGGGTTAGCCCGCCCAGCAACGCCGGTACCAATGACGGTATCGTCGCTAGCATAGATGGTTGCACGACATTTACTTCCGCCACCGTCGATGCCAATAAATAGGGGGGTTTCCTTTGCCTGGTTTAATCCCATGACCGACCTCTTCCACAGTTCTATTATCCAGGGCAATGAGGTAACACTCTTTGCCCTGTCTACTGAATTAAGTTAACTCTATGTTACAATATAAATGACAGCGTTGTCATTTATATTTTCATCACTGTTGTTTTTTAGCTGAGAGCTAACTCATTGCTGCCAACGACAGGGTCCAAAGAGGCTGCTAATCAATAAGTTAACGGCCGCCTCAATATTAACTAGGTGTTAGTTAACGAACAAACTTCGCCCTTTACGCAGACCATCTGCCGCCACAGCGCGAACTTCAACCTTACCATTAACTTTTACCGTCTTACTGTAAGGTTGCCATTGTCCACCATTGACACGGTACTCCACTGCTAAGCCAGGATAGATAACATTGGTGTATAAGCTGCCTTCGTGAATATGTGCACCGACCGTTGGCACACGGTAGGCGATATTGGCACGATCTAGCTTGAGCAACTCTTTATGCCCTAAAGTATTAGCAAACTGCGCCCATTGCTCGGCCTGTTTTGCACGCATATCTTGGGTAAAGTAACCACTGTCTTGATTGTAAATAGCGCCTTGATAATTGTATTGCACCTCCCAATCTGCCTGATGCCAAGCGCGTTCAGCCAACACTAATAACCTTGGAAAAACCATGTATTCGACAACATCGTCACTACGAATGGTCTCGCTCCATATCTGTCCTTGGATGCCAGTAAACTGAACATTCTTTGCCAGTGGTCCGCTAACCTGTTTGCCCGCTTTATCTAACTTAATAGTGTCATCCGCCTCAAATGGGCGTCCTTCAATGTCGGTCCATTGTTCTGCGTTAGCCGGTAAGTTAGCCGACATAAAGCTATACAGATGTCGCTCGTTGCTCGCTCTGCTAGCCCAATAATAACCATGCTCTTTAGGGTCGGCCTCATAGGGAAAATCAAAGTAAAGTACCTCAGGGTTACTCAATACCGCATCCCAACCTAAGTTAGCTTGGCTATGGGCACGTTTAAACCCATCATGCGATACGACATCCCAAATATTGCTCTGGTTAATTTCAGGCATACGCTCTGGACGAGTGTGGCTCATACCATCACTCCAACCAGCTGCTTTTATCCCTTTCTCGGCCAGTAGGTTTGAAACTCGTTCAATAAAATACGCGCCATACTCTTTCTCATCGCTCACGCCATGCTCATTATTTTGCAAGAATGCTTGGCAGATTGGCGATTCAATCCATGCTCCCGCAGTTTCATCGGCCCCAATGTGGTACACGTTTAATGGCTGCCCGGCTTGATGATGTAACGCGGCAATCTCATTAATCACTTTGTCTACAAAGTGGAACGTTGATTCCATGCACACGTTAAGCGTGTTGTCATCATAGTATTGAATAGAGGCATACTTTGTTTTGTCCTCTGGGTCGATTAGACGATACTCCTGCGCAGCAGCCTCATCCCCCTTTGCACTCAATGAACGGTAACGTGCTTCCATCGCTTTGATTGCAGCGCGCGAGTGACCAGGCATATCCATCGACGGGATCACTTGAATTTGGCGCGCACTTGCATAGCGTAATATCTCGATGTAATCGGCTTTGCTGTAGTAACCATTAACCTTAGCATTGGCATTTGGTCCACTGCCCAGTTGCGGTAACAGGCAGGTATCTTCATTGAGATCGTGACAGCGCTTACTCCCTATATCGGTTAACTCTGGCAGGCCGTCAATTTCAAGGCGCCAGCCCTCATCGTCAGCCATATGTAGATGTAGTTTATTCAGCTTATAAGCCGCCATTTGATCCAGCAGATTTAACACAAACTGTTTACTGTGGAAGTTGCGTGCGACATCCACATGCATACCTCGAAAATCGTAGCGTGGCGCATCGGTAATGGTCATGGTATTAAGTGTTAAGTCATTAAGACTTACCAAACTGGCTAGCGATGACAATCCGTAGGAGTAGCCAGCATCATCAGACGCTTTAATTACAATCCCTTTCACATCGACCATTAACTCATAACCACCAACAGCTAGTTGAGTGTCTGCCGGCAACAAACTTAATGACACGCCAGTTTCAGAGGCTTTCACGCCCAAACGCGCTAGACGATTCAACGCCGCTTCGACCTTTATGCGCTCAACATTACCCAAGGCCAGCACATAACCGTCGCTGAGTGACACGGGTCTATCTGTCGAGGTAACCGTTTGCATTTGTGGCGTTGGAATAATGGTATCAATGGCTAACTCTGGTTGAATATCTACCCCTTGATTGGCTTGGAAGAGCACTTCAGGTTTTGCCCACTGCAATTGATCTGTGTCGCTGCGACGATATTGAGTCCTTGCATCGGTAAACGATTCAACATAGGGACGCAACTCCATCCCTGTTTCGGCATCTTTGCCAACCATGGTGCTTTTTATCACCACAGGTTCAAGTCCATCGGCAACAATGTAATAGTTCGGCATTGCATCCGTTTCAGATAACTGCCAGAGCTCACCAAGAAAATCGATCACCTTTGCTTCATTCTGCTTAATGCCTGTGAACACATCGGTTGGGCTAATCTTATGCAGATCGCCTTTTATATGGGAAATGGAGAACTCTTTAGATAACACCTGTTTAACGGGGCGCATCTGACTGAAATAGATAGACCAGTTGTTATCTTTAATGTCGATGGGAGACAATAGCTCTATTTGCGCCTGAAAACAGCGGCCATCAACACCTGAAGTCGTGCACTGTTCAGGGTAATTGGTAACGGTACGGTAAGTGATGGCTAACGAATGACCAATGCTTGTTAAAGTCGCCTGAGAAAGTGACTGTGCACTTGAAGGCTCGTCAGCCGAAGTAGGTACTGACTTACTGCATGCTGTGCCTCCCAGCAAAACTAATACCGCGACTGCCACAAGATTTCTATTCATTACATTCCTCTTAATCTTTAATCTATTAACCTTATTTTATTGAAGGTTAATTAAGGTGCCGTAGCCTTCCCCCAAGCAACGTCAGTAAATGTTTTCATTACTGAATCTAGACAGTGGCTTTTAATCATTTTAACAACTAGGAGCTGAGTGACTTCCACTGCGCCCCACTATAATCAATCTTTACTCACCCCAAACCAACCTAACCTATGTTTAGCTAAGCGGTAGCTAAAACTTAAGACTCTGTCGACACAACCAGTCTGTTGCAAATAGCGGTAAGTACTTTAGCATCAACGAATTGAGAGAAACAGAGAGTGTGAAAAATTGACTAATGATATGAATACAGCTCTCTGCGTACAACGCTTAATCGTCGAGCGTTTAAGATACTAGACAACGTATGGTTAATAAGTTGCTTTGAGATTATCCATCCCCCTTTCAGGTAAAAAAAAGGCCAGGTGCTTTGTCTATCAATCATTAGATAAAACACCTAGCTATCTCTAGTTTCTGGGGAGAGACTATTGGATAAATCAAACACAGTTGAACATCAATCCTCGATGTACAACTGCCAAGAGCATGAATTAGGAGACCTCTTCCTAACAATGCAAACCTTACAAAACAACCGCGTCACACAAGCAAATGACAACGCTGTCATTTGCAAACATACACAAGCACGAACAGAATATCTACATTTTTTTGACAAAAAACAGAATTTATTTTGAGCGAAAAACTTCCAAGCCTTAATGTTAGCCCCTCGCAAGTAAGCGCGCACTAACGTCCAAAATCGAACAAATGACAACGCTGTCAACAACTGGTAACATCCTAGCTAAATTCGATAGGCACACATGCAGAAAATGATTACTATCTAGCCTAATGATTAAAACAATTGCGAAAATAAAACAACTTCCAGCTAAGTACCAAGTGCTGATTCTGCTGCTCATTACAATGTGGGGGATTTGGCTATCACGCTATCCAGACACCTTTGGGCTATTAAGTAATTACTTGCAGTACAGTCTGCTCGGCATAACGGGCGCTATTTTCGCCAACGCCACAGGTGCCGGCGGTGGTGTTATCTTTATCCCTGTGTTTAATAACCTCTCTTTTTCAGCAGAGCAAAGCATTGCCACCTCTTTCGCTATTCAATGCTTTGGTATGACAGCCGGTGCGTTGACCTGGCGACACCACTATAAAACTTTGCAGCAAACATCAAACCTATGGTCTCAGTTGCCAACACTCCTTTTACTATGCACTCCGCTATCAATCATGGGACTATGGACGACGTTAACATTTGAGCTTCCGCCCCCCAGTACCTTAGAACATAGCTTTAGCCTGTTTTCGATTATATTGGGGCTAGCGATAATCTATAGCAGTAGCAAACTAAAACCCAACGCCTGCTACCGTCGCCTCGGCTCATTAGAACTCGTCATACTCGGCGTATTTACTTATCTCGGTGGAATCATTACCGCTTGGCTATCGGTAGGCGTCGGCGAAATCATCGTGATCTATCTCATGCTAAGACGAGTAGACCCCACCCTCGCCGTTGCCACAGGCGTCATTGTGACCGCCATGACGGTGTGGACAACAAGTTTCATCCACTTTGGCGAGCACAGCGATGCCTATTTTAATGTAGTTCTATTTGCAGGGCCAGGTGCAGTGATCGGCGGCATACTGGCTAAAAAATTGGCTCTATATCTGCCTGTTAAACGATTAAAATTATTTTTTGCAAGCTGGATTATATTATCTGGGGTTGCAATGTTACTCATTCAGTAAGAGGTCACCATGAGCGATAAACCAATCAGTTCAATTACAATTGTCGGCGGTGGAAGTTCGGGTTGGATGACCGCAATGTACCTGCAAAAGCTTTATAATCAATCTGGTGGCGATGTTAAAATCACCCTAATAGAAAGCCAAGATATCGGCACCATAGGCGTGGGTGAAGCAACCGTACACACTATTCGCTTCTTTTTTGCAGCAATGGGACTGGATGAGACTGAGTTACTTAGAGAAACTAATGCAACACTAAAAAGTGGCATTATGTTTCGTAACTGGATGAAACCTAAAGTCGGCAACACCCATGAATATTTTCACCCCTTTGAGCAACAACGCCCATTGGGCCCCATCGACAACGCCAGTACTTGGGTCCACAGTCCTGAGGCAGAGTTAAGCTATGCTGATGCCACCAGCATCTCGGCTGAACTGATAAAACATCAACGTTGCCCTAAAGCCCCTAATTCTCCGCCCTACCAAGGTGTAGTACCTTACGGTTATCACCTCGATGCTACGTTGATGGGTCGATACCTCAGAAAGAAAGCTTGCGAAGCGGGAGTGATTCATGTGGAAAGCATAGTCACTGATGTCAACACCGATGGCGAGAGCATCACCTCAGTGACCACTCCAAAGGGAGAGTTTAGCTCAGACATTTTTATTGATTGTACGGGTTTTAAAGGCTTGCTAATTGAGAAACTGCGCAGCGATAACTGGCAATCATTTGAAAAAGAGTTACCCTGCAATAAAGCGGTGGCGATTCAACGTAAATACCCGCAAGACATGCCGCCTAAGTCTTACACTGTTGCTACCGCCTTAAGCAACGGCTGGGTTTGGGAGATCGATCTGTCAAACCGCCAAGGGACAGGCTATGTTTACGACGGTAATCGCTTAACAAAAGAGCAAGCTGAAGCTGAGTTAAGGGCACACTTAGGTGATGAATTAGAGATCCTACGTACCGTACATTTAGATATGCGCATTGGTTGCCGCAAAGCGTTTTGGGTTGGTAACTGTATTGCAATTGGACTGTCTGGTGGGTTTATCGAACCATTAGAATCGACAGGGTTGCATATCGTTAATGTTGGCGCTCGCTTACTGGCCACTCACCTTTCAAGCGCAAATCCACCTCAGGCAGTAAGAGACTCCTATAACCGCACCTTAAATGGCGTTTATGAAGATTTACGTCAGTTTATCATTCTCCATTACTGTTTAACCGACCGAGACGATACTGAGTTTTGGAGGGAAGCGGCAAAGACCGCAAAGTATGCCAAAGGGCTACAAGACAGAATCGATATATGGAAACATAAAACCTGCGAATATATGGATTTAGCAGGCAGCTTCAATACGATTTTTACCGATGAGAACTACCGCTTTGTATTGTACGGCATGGACCATGTTCCCGCCATTACCCTACCAACAACCAGAGAAGCGCTCACCGCAACGCTTGCTCGGCTTAAAGCACAGCAACAGCAAGCACTTGATGCATCAATGTCTCATGAGGTCTTTTTAGCTAAACTGGCAAAGTAAACACGCTCAAAACAAAAAACCGCCTATTGGCGGTTTTTTGTTGCCGAAAATATGTGTGGCGCTACACCTTAGAAATACCATACTGCTTAATACGTGCAATCAACTCCCTATGCGGCAGTAGTTGTTTACGTGCCGCTTGGACATATTGCTGCAACTGAGCTTGTTGAGCTTGGTATTTAGATTGCTGCGCATCGGTTACTGTCCAAGGTGCAATGTCAGTGTCAAAGTCCATTCCATATAGAACATAGAGATAGTTTTCTAAATTAAAGATCTCCATGGTAGAGGCAAACTCATATCGGCTAGGCAGTTGATAGCGCCATAAAGCCAACTTTTGCTGCAGCGACTCAGGGATGGTGTTAGTTTGCCGATTATCTAACCAAAATTGGCTATCACTTCTTTTAGATGCCACATAATGCAGCTTAATAAAATCAATCACTTTATCCCATGTGTGGGTGATCCGCCGGTTAAACTGCTCAGCAACTAATGGCATGGCATCGCGATGTGCAGGAAAGCACTCAGCAAGCATTCTTGATGTCACATCAAAGACCAGCAACCCCGTCGCCTCAAGTGGTTCAACAAACCCAGCTGATAACCCGATGGCGACACAGTTTTGATGCCAAGCGCGTTCTCTATAGCCAATACGCATTTCAATCTTGCGCAACGCTAACTTATCGCCCGCTGTACCTAAATACTTCCTTAAGACCTGCTCAGCCTCAGCTTGAGTACTATGACGACTCGAGTAGACATAACCTACCCCCCTACGCTCGGTTAAACCTATGTCCCAAATCCAGCCCGCCTCTTGTGCTGTTGACAGCGTAAAGCAGGGAATTGGCGTATCACTTTGCTCGTAAGGCACTTGTACTGCAAGCGCTGTATCGACAAACAGCACATCGCCCTTATCAACAAAGGGCACCTCGCAGGCTTGCTCGATTAAGCGCGCACTAAACCCCGTGCAGTCAACATAAAGATCGGCTTCTAATACCCCATGGTTAACTGTTGTTACAGACTGAATCTGTTTCGCATCATCCACCAGCACATCCGTGACATCATCAAGGATATGACTAACACCAAAACGTTTAACCGCATTGTCACGCAATAATACTGAGAATTTATTGGCATCAAGATGATAAGCGTAGCTCGTTTCACCTTGATACTGAGGTTGGGTCATCGTCTTAGGCCCTAAGCCCAAGTCAGCAAAGTAACCTTGAGGGGAGACACTGTTTGCGTAGCTGGTCGATTCTGCCGACTCGTTCAGCCACATCAACGCTGAATTATCCCATTTAGGATAGTCGAATAGGTGGTGATAATAGGTGGGATTATCTGGCTGTGGATTATCAGTCCAGTTAATAAACTTAATGCTCTGTTTAAAGGTCGCATCGGTTTGGCGTATAAAGTCGCCTTCATCAATCCCCAAATAACGCAATGTATCGCGCATCATTGGAACTGTGCCCTCACCCACGCCAATATTAGGAATGTTAGGGCTTTCGATTAGCGTGACCTCAACACTGAGACCCTCTGATGCTGAAAACTTCTTGCCTAGATGGTTGGCGGCCAACCATCCCGCTGTACCACCGCCAACAATTAGCACTTTCATCGGCCGCTTACTATTATCAGACATCAAACGGTCTCCTATCTTACTTTAGCCTAGAGTTACGCTGACGCCTCTGCGCGAGCTAGACGGTGTACCTGATGTTGTGAAGTTAGGTGACCATAAATAGGGCCCAACAAACCACGCTTGCGTAAGTCGAGAAAGTCTTCATCTGACAGTTCATTAAGCTTGGCCTCACTGATCATGTACAGACCGTTAATGTTGCGCTGCTCACCATTGACATTGATGGTAAGTGCTTGCTGCACGAACAACTCTTTTTTCGCTAAGAGTTGTAAAATCGCCTTACTGGCTTGGTCTTCTTCGAAGTGCCTGACAATCGCTTCACGGCGCTGAGTGAAAAAAGGTGTTTCTTCGCCATTAGCAAACAGTGCTTCACCCTTTTCTGTGCCCACTTGTGGACAATTCTCGCGAATACCGATCCAAATTTTATCTGGTTGATCGGCATTAAGCACGACACCCAACGGATAATCTTTTGCCACGTTAGGCACATATTGGCCCAACCACTGGCCTTCAGCCACACTTAAGTTTTGCCCTGGTTTTAAACCAAGCATAACAACAGCCTGAAACTCACCAGTTTCAGCATTCTTAACAAAGACAATGGGGTATTCGGTCGCAGCACGGGCAAATTCATGTAAAGAGATAGGTAAGATGTGCTGTTCGGCTAGATGATTAAAATCGGCATTACCAATTTTTAGGTCTGCATGTTTACTTGGATCTAACAGGGTTATTTGATTTGACATAGATAAAAGGTCCTTGGGGGCTTCTTATTAAAATCATTAAATTTTTGATATAAAAAAGAGGAGATAAACTCCTCTTTTTTTATACAGTAAATCCTATCAAATTAGAATCTGAAACTTGCACCTAATGTTATGCGGCGAGCCATTTCATATTCATACAATGGGAAACCTTCGACGAAGCCGCTATAGCTAGTTGGATTTTGGTTATTACCAAATTGCTTAGAAGACTCTTCAAGTAAGTTATTACCATCAAGTTTGATATCGATGTTTTCAGTTACATGCCAAGTAGCACTTAAATCTAAGCTACCGTAGTCTTCGTGTAGACGGTTACCGTATGAACCAGACTCACGTAACATGTACTCACTACGCCAGTTGTACGCAAGACGCACTTGGAATAGTTCGTTTTCAAAGTAACCAGTTAAGTTATAAGAATGCTTAGAGCTATCACTGAGGAATGGATTTCCATCGGTGAACGTATCAGCATCTGTTTCTGTATCTGTGTAGGTATAGTTAACAACAGAGCCGAAACCATTACCGTAATCTTGTTGATACTGAAGCTCTAAACCTTGAATGAGTGCAGACTTACCGTTGTTCTTCTCTTGAACAGTCCAGCCATTAGCAGCTTCATCAGGTGGCAGAGGGAAATCAATTTCATCTGACGTAGCATGGTACTCACTAATGGTTACGAAGTTTTTAACATCCTTCATAAATAGTGCAGCAGATACTAGTGAATCAGAGTTGAAATACCATTCGATACCAAGATCAATTTGGTTAGCCACAAAAGGCTTAAGACCGATATTACCTGTCACCCAGTATTGGTTGTTTGGTGTATCGTCATTAGCACCCAATACATTTGGGTTAACGTACATATCAACATATTGCGGACGAGCCATAACACGGGCAGCAGAAGCACGCATAATGACATCGTCAGCAAGGTCAAAAGCAACGTTTAAGCTTGGTAGCCATTCAGCATAATCGGCATCAGTAGAGGTTTTCTTGCCTTCAACATAGTAGGTTGAAGATGCATTAGTACCTGCATAACGTACACCGAAGTTACCGCGAATACCGTCGCCAGAGAAATTTGCCATCACATAAGCAGCATAGTTATCTTCTTCGATTTCACTGTAAGAGCCAAGGTCCTCATGCTCACCAGTTATGCTGCTACGTGCCCACGCTTTAAGCGCTTCTGGATCGAACTTAGCGATTTGGTAATCACCTGCACCAACATCAATGGTACCAGCGCCAATATCCGCAGTTGAAATACGTGTATCGAAGTTTGCATCTTGCTCATATTCAAACTTACGGCTGGTCGTATTGTGTTTAGCATACTTAATACCAGTCTTAACTGAATCGATTACGCCCCAATCAACGTCAAACTTGATATCAGCTTGTGCATAGGTTTCATCATCAGTTTTTGGCGTACGGTTGAAGTTTGAACCTGTACCCATAGTCAATGAACCTGGATCATAAGTGGCCATATCGAAGCCATTTGTATCCCAAGTTTGTCCGCCACCGGTAAAGTCGTAGCTTCCGCCAGGAATTGGTGTACCACCAGTTCCGTCATCTACAACCATTTCAAAATCAGTACCACCAGATGAAGTGGTATCACCGATTTGCGCACTAAAGTCATAACCGTTACCCGCGTATTCCATTTTTAAATCGAATACTTGTGACTTCATGGTCGCTTCACGAGGACGAGCCTGCCAATATGCTACATTTAGCGGACCTTTAACCTGAGTACCTTGGTTGGTAATGTTTCCGTCAGCGTCAGTCGTTTGACCTAACCACTCTTCAGTAACGCCGCCACCCCATGAGGTATCAGCTTGCGTTAACCATAAAGCATAGTTAGTGTTATTTGCTTTCATTTGCATATCCATCGCATTGAAAACAAAGTTTAATTCGTCTGTTGGTGCATATTGGAAAGTTGCGGTTAGCGCTGAACGCTCACGCTCTTGCTCAAATGCAACAGGGCCTGCACCCCACTCCCAAAACGCTTCATTACCTTGGCGCTGCAGGCTACGCTCTTGCAATACGCCAGAGACTAAAACACCGAATGTTTCAGAATCATTCTTCCAGCTAGCAAGACCTGAGAATTGTGGGTCGGTTTCTTCAGAATCTGATTGGTACTGACCTTCTACAGACCCGTAGAAAGAGAGTGAGTCCATATCGAGAGGCTTACGAGTGTTAACGATTACCGTACCACCCACACCACCTTCAGCGATATCGGCTTGTGAAGATTTGTAAACTTCGAGGTCACCAACCAACTCAGAAGGAAGAAGCTCGTAGTTAAAGGAACGCTTGGCAGGCTCCAGAACAAACCAGCCAGTAGACGCTACGTTCTGGCCGTTAAGTGTTGTAAGGGTCAAGTCTTGCCCAGCACCACGGATCGATACACCTGCACCTTCGCCAAATTGGCGCTGAATGGTGACACCTGGAATACGCTGCAGAGATTCAGCAACGTTTTTATCAGGGAACTTACCAATATCTTCTGCAGTAATGGCATCAACGGTACCATCAGAGAAACGCTTGGCATTTAAGTTCGCCTGTTGTGAGGCACGGATACCGCGCACTTCGATTTTTTCGATATTATCTGTATTGACGGCTTCTGCCTCTGCTGCAATAGCAGAAACAGACATTGCACCACTCATGAGTAACGCAATATTTGTAGCTAGTACACTTTTCTTAAAAGTAGATGGTCGCATCTCGTTTCCCTTCCATAACTTTATTATCGTTTTATTTTCCATGCCCATTCCTTCAACCAGGAATGACAACGCTGTCATGTGAGGTTAAAGATTACACAACAATTAACAGATGCGCCACAACAAAATAACCAAAAAAGAGAAAATAGACTTAATTTTACACCTAAGCAACAGTGTTAGCCAATTGCGCTAAGTAGATAACCAACTGTATTTTAATAACTAAAATTACAAATAGATTTTTTCAAACTAAAGTCAGCTTTTCTAAATTAACTGAATAAATTAATTTGGTGATTGCTTAATGGGTTAAAAGTTAGCAATATTGTCGCCAGGGGAAGCGTGATTTGCTGGGTATTTATACAGCATGTCGTTTGAATGATGTTAAGTTTTGTAGTTTGTCTAGCTGACAGCTACCACAACGAGTATCCGCTAGATGAAAGTAACCATTAATGATGTCGCAAAGCATGCTGGAGTATCCATAAAAACGGTCTCTAGAGTGACCAATAAAGAGCCTTCAGTAAGACAAACCACTATCGACAAAGTCAATGAAGCTATTGCGGCATTAAACTACCAACCCAATGTGGCAGCAAGAAATTTAGCAGGCACTAAATCCTATGTCATCGCATTTGTTTATGACAACCCTAATGCTTACTATGTCATTGATATGCAAAACGGTATTTTATCCTCCTGCAAGCAGCGAGGTTATGAGCTGCTGATCCATCCATGTGATGCTAAATCAGATAGCATCTGTGAGGAACTTGTCGATCTGGTTCGTCATGCAAGGCTATCAGGGCTGGTACTTACTCCACCACTATCTGAAGATCCGAATGTACTTGCCGCATTAGATAAAATTAACGCCAATTACGTGCGAATTATTGCTGGCGAAGCAGCCGATCAACATGGCGGACTATCGGTATTGGTGAACGATAAGCATGGCGCCATCTCAATCACGCAGCACTTAATTGATTTAGGCCACAAGGAGATCGCTTTTCTCGCTGGTGATCATCAACACGAATCGACTAAAGAGCGCCTAGCTGGATTCCGGCAGGCTATGCTAGCGAATCAACTCAATGTAGATGAAAAATATATAATCAGTGGTGAATATTCATTTGAATCTGGTGTGAGCGGAGCAAAGAGTTTACTTAGCAACTCAAACAAACCGACAGCGATTGTAGCCTGTAACGATGAAATAGCCGCGGGGGCACTTTTTGCCGCCAGATTAGAAGGTGTACAAATTCCAGCTGAACTCTCTATTGTTGGTTTTGAAGATAGTCCATTTTCGAGACAAACTTGGCCAAAACTCACCACCGTACATCAACCGAACCAAAAAATTGCACAAATTGCCACTGAACTGCTCATTGCCAAACAAAGTAAAAGTGAAGACAACCTAACAGATCAGGTGTTTATACCAGAGCCAGTGATTAGAGACTCGTCATCGGCCCCCGATTTAGTCAAACACAATTAATGACAATACAAACAAAATAAAAAGCCGTTGATATGATTCAACGGCTTTTTTATTTTTAATTGTTTAAACAGCTTCTTCGTTCTCTTCACCAGTTCGTATACGGATAACTCGCTCGACTTCGGTTACAAATATTTTGCCATCACCAATTTTCCCGGTTCTGGCAGTATCGACTATCACTTCCAACGCTTGCTCGAGAAGTTCATCTTGAATAACCAGTTCAATCTTAACCTTAGGCAAGAAATCAACCATATATTCAGCACCACGATACAGCTCTGTATGCCCCTTCTGACGGCCAAAACCTTTGACTTCAGAAACCGTCATGCCAGTGATACCAATTTCTGCCAGAGATTCACGCACATCATCTAACTTAAATGGCTTAATAATGGCCTCAACCTTCTTCATCAAACGCTCCCTTTAAAATAAAACTGTAATTGTGTTTAGCTTACCATGCCATCAGCGTGCACAGAAGTTGATTATATCAAGATGTAAACAGAAGCATTATTCATAGAGCAGAACAATATAAAAACCTAACGCTAGCCACAGCACAGCTTACTATAATTGGATATTGCGAGGTGATATTCCTCTCAAATTGCTTGCAGGACGCGAGCGATAAATTAGATCAAGGGACGAGCCATGAAATACCATTACGGATTTACCTTAGTAGAGTTAATGACAACATTAGTCGTTGCTACGACACTGATTAGTATCGCTGTACCGAACCTTTCAAGTCTTTATGAAGCCCAACGCGCTAACTCCAGCATACGAGTTATTCAACAAACACTGCAATTTGGCCGAAATGCCGCCATCAGCTATGGCGTGAGAGTAACTGTGTGCCCAGTAAAAGATAATCAATGCGACAGTAACTGGGGAAATGGATTAACAGTCTTTACCGATAGCGGTGACAGAAACCAGTTAGATGGTAATGATGCGATTTTACTGCAAACCTCTCCATTCAACTCAAAAGATATCGTCAGCTATAACCGCTCTGCGGTGAGATTTCAGCCTGATGGCCTAGCCTCTGGCACCAATGGTACACTAAGGTACTGTCCGAATTCGGCAACCAGCTCAAACTCAAAGGCTGTCATAGTTAATCAAGCAGGAAGAGTTCGGTTTTCAAATCAAAAAACGATTTATTGTTCCAATTAGCGCATCGTTAAGATGGTGTCAAACAACCATTATTAGCCATTATATTGGCTATAAAAAGAATAGCTTATATATACTGAAATCCGTCTGTATCTCGCATATACTTACTCAAGGCTTCGCGAGGACAGAGAAACATGCGTAAACATTTACTAGGATTCACCTTAGTCGAAATGATGGTGACAATTGTGATAGCAGGAATTCTACTAACAGTAGGGGTTCCCTCAATGGTGTCTATGTATGAAGGGTTCCGAGCAAACAGTAATGTCGAAAAAATCCATAATATCTTAGCGTTCTCACGCAACCAAGCCATAAGCTATGGGGCTACGGTTAATGTTTGCCCATTTGCGAGTGCAACCTCTTGTGGCACAGGAACAGACTGGAAAGGTGGCATTAGAGTCTTTATCACCGATGCAGGTGGCACAGACAGAGAACTTAGAGCGATAGATAACTTCCATAGTAATGACAAAGTTACAGGCCCAGGTGGACGTGTTACGTTTTCACCTGAAGGACTTTCATCTGGCGGCACTTTCATTTACTGCCCTGGCGGAAAAAACGCAGACTCCCAAAGTGTAAATGTCAGCACCAGCGGGTTAGTATCTTATGGTGCGGATGGTTCAAGCTGTTAATACAAAAATACCGCTCAATTTGTAAGAGCGGTATTTAGTCAATCATCTAGGCATTAGCAAACGCTGTGCGGAAGCTTACCTCAGGGTCCTTTCGTCAATGCGCTGCGACTCCTCAGAGCTAAAATCCTCCGATAAAAGAACACATTCCCTCACATCCTTAACGAAATATTTTTTTCCTTTTGCATCTGACAATTGACGACCAGGAATACCAGCCATTTTCAATTTAAAGTCAGCTGTTTTCCAACGATAAAAAATAACTTGATCGCCCTTTTTACTGCTAACAACATGACATTTATACTCTTGATAGGAAGCAGCTTGTACAGGAGTAACTAAAAAAAACAGTAACATAGCCCCCAAAGTCGCTATACGATTAAAGCTTATCATTTCCAGCACTCCTTCGACGGCCCCTTAACACCTGCATGCGTTAAAGTTATCGTCGCGCAAGTTGAATCACGGCTTGCTTGATTTCCTTTAGCTGTAGCAGTGATCGTAAAAGTAGTTGTTCCAGCAGAGGCAACACTATAATGACCATGTTCAGTCACAAGTGGGCTAGCATCTAAACCAAGAGCAGTCAGATCTGTGGTATAAGAACGATTATCCAGGTAAAATTGTTCTTGAAGATTAGCCACCCTCATTACAGCCGCAACCCCTTCTGAACGTCCACTCTTAGTGATGTAGTCAATATAAGATGGATAGGCGATCGAAGCCAGAATCCCTACGATCGCAACGGTAATCATCAACTCTATCAGGGTAAAGCCTTTTACTTTTTGCATCACTAATTATTCTCATCTAAATGGTAATAAATTCTATTGGTTGTTAGGCCACTACCTAACTCCACAGTCCCTTTACACTCCCCATTCTCACACTCACCTTTACCAACACCAATAATATAAGCTTTTGAATCTTCCCCTGTCTCTGGTTCGGGGATGACAATTTGTGGCGTATCAGGTACTCGCTCACCAATCTCATAGTAGAGTTCGCTATAACTCCTGGTTCCTCGATGCAAATCAAACACATACAACCTACCTTGACCAGAAAACCCACAGATACCAGCATCTAAATCGACATCTTCGTTGGTTGGAGGTATAAATGAAGTGAAATACACTTTTCCGTCAAATATCAATGATGCAGATAAGCTCTTCTCCCCTGTCATAGACAGAGAATAATACCAACCACGTTTTCCGCCAAAAACAACATTGTCATCATCGGATACGGGGGCAGAGGCAGTAACATCATAAAGATCTGATACCCCTAAACTTGCTGGGGCATCCGTTCCTGTAAATGTCTTGGTCACTACATTCCGATCTTGGAACACATAAAACATATCATTAGTAATTTTATCTGATGCAGGCTTAGTTCTATTGCCAGTGCCAACGGTAACAGCATCATAGGGAATACTTTGATAACTCAACTCACCT
The DNA here is from genome assembly GCF_001735525.1 of Shewanella colwelliana. NCBI lineage: Bacteria > Pseudomonadati > Pseudomonadota > Gammaproteobacteria > Alteromonadales > Shewanellaceae > Shewanella > Shewanella colwelliana. Next base: position 359,158 of record NZ_MCBT01000046.1, on the reverse strand, counting down.
GATTCGCTATGAATATTACTAAACTGAGTTTGGGCTACCGCAGGTTCAGCAAAGAACATCCTATTATTCGGGGCACTACCTGTGCCAATGGATGCAAATTTAAAAATAGACCAATCACTTTTATCCGTAGATGGCATATCCATTCGCCAGACATTACCACCTATATCGGTGGCATAAACTCGGTCTGTGATACCATCATTATTACTATCTAACACAGCGACTTTACTGACCACACTGCTCATATCTGCTGACGTAAACTTACTAATAAACGCCCCTGTGTCTGCGTTTATAATATACACAGCTTCTCCAGTACCATCAGATGAAGCCATTCCTCCGCCAATGATTAGAACAGGCCCTTCAACTCCAGGGATAAAAGTAACAAGAGGCTCTGACCATGTTTGGCCTAATTCCTCTAAACCTGACGTATTAGAGTCAATTTTCCACTTATATTTTGGCGTGTCTGGATTAGTTATATCCAGCGCATAATAAGACATCCCCCCACGCCTCATCCCTAAATAAACCCATGCTTTATTGACTTTTCCAGATGAATCGGTTTCTGTATATGCAACCGGAGAGAGGTCCATACCGTACACACTGTGTTCACCCGTAGGTAAATTATCCTTTAACGTAGGCAGGTTAGAAATCAACTCTGATGGAATAAACGCCCAAGATTCCTTCACTGAGCCCACAGAGTAGTCGTCACTACCTGCATCAGAGTCCTTAAACATATGCACTAACCCTTGGTTAGTTCCAACAATAATTCTTACATCCAAACTGCTTGAAGATGCGCCGAAGTTAATCGCTAATGGCTTAGAGTGTAACGGATCCCCCATCACATCCTCCCTAACATCGGTCATACTACCATCACCATCATCGTCGTCTACATCCACGCCATAGAGCCAATCTAAATGTTCTCTTACGGATGTCGTCTGAGAGGCTGCAGCTGGACTCCCAAGCAATGAGTACATTGCTGAAGATGAAACATCTTCGATGTCCAACAAACTACTACTATTATTTGTGTAGATATTTCTGTTTTTTAACGCCGTCCTAATTGCAGGAAGCACTCCTCCTGAAGTCACTTTGTTCCCATCTACGTTTGCTCCTGAGCAGGAGTTCCAGAAAGTACATATATTTGCAGCAATATTACCGTTAGCATCGATGGCTTTAATCGTGCCACCTGGGGCAACAATTGACCCTGATGATGTCACCTTAAGCTTTTTAAGGTTGCCACTCCAACGTGGCCCTTTGCCTGGCAGGAACATGGCAAAATACGCAGAGTTATAGGTTTGCGTTTTATCAAAATTATTACTTGCGATACTGGGGGAAGTAAACGATGAATCAACAGCTAATATCGACTTTAATGCATCATCCATAGCCTCAACTAAATCGAGACCATTCTTTGCAACATAATACCCTTCCGATATCCCCGTAGTTTGGTTCCTTGGATTACCGCCTCTAAACGCGGCTTCCTCCAGTAATGCAGCTGCCGCTTCAGCACCGTCAGAGAAGCCAATAGTAAATAAACGAACATTCTGTTTATTATCAACCCCGCTCGCATCCTTGTTCCCAATGACCATGTCATTGTTATACATGTAAGATGCTAAAGCTGGCAGATAACTTGTCTGCGTTTTTCCTCTGCTATTGATAAAGTCAAAAGCCCCATAATCACCAGCCTCCTTGGCATTAGCGGTCAATGAGGCAATAGCGCCATCCGCCGCACTATCTAATGTAGGCGCCCCATCAGTAATATAGATAATATAGGCCGTGTCTGGGCACTTCTTAAAAGGTGTACTGTAGTTACCAGAACTTAAAATACTCGGCGGGGTATTAGGCTCATAACCATCAATTTTATAGCTGCCTTTAGGATTAGCATCTTTATTACCGAAGGTCACTGCGCTACCACTAAAGTACTGATGTGCCTCAAATAAAGTCTCACACAGCGGTGTATTCGTTTGGGCAGGCATATCTTTAACTAAAGAGATCAGGTTATCTTGGTTAGCTGTCGTCATCTCTGCAATGTCGTAGACTATTCGTCCTCCGTCTATCTCATTCTCAAAGGGGTAATTTAAGTTAAATATGGCAACCCCTGCGTCGATAGGAATAGCTAAGCCTGTTAACGCTGTTTCTAGTGCATCTTTAGCGACTTCTAGCCTTGTTCCGGTACCACCACTACTTTGACCCTCGTCCGTTTTTGTTACCCATTGATTCCAGACTAAATAGTGAGCAGTATATAGAGTAACAGGCGAACCGGCGCCAAAATCCGTATTGTTAATGCTTTCGTTTCTGTCACTGCTGTACATACTCTTACTGTCAATGGGATAACCGTCGTCAAATGCAACCGTCCCGCCACCTTGCTTTTTTCGACCAGGATTCTTAGGGTCTGATTCTAATATGTCTTGATGACAATCAACGACCTGCCCAGTATTAAAGCCTTCATTGTCGGCCAAAGGGTACCACTTACCAGTTTTACCACTTGATTTGAATTCACGAAGGTAACCGGTATAGCGCCCTCTTTCTAATAGCGCTGTCGCAGCCTTATTACAGTTGTTATTATTTGCATAAAAACGACGAGAGTCCCTAGGGACGTCAGGAACCGGCATATTACTGGTATTGTCGATTCCGCCCGCATTCCAATAAATACCTTTTTCACTAATGTACCCAGAATAACCCGCTAAATAGTCTTCGAAACCCTCCGCATATTGGCAGGTCCCAGCGAGCTTTGCCTCAGCAGAACAGTAAGAACTGACTGCATTCTGATCTTCCGTAGACATACTTCCAGAGTTATCGAAAATAAATAATACTTGCGGGCGTTTACCTGTTTTTATATCAGTATTAATTAAATAAAGCTCAGTATCATCAGCAATAGACATACCAGACGCAACTGTTATTGCCACAACTGCGCTGCATAATATTTTCTTTAACATAATATTAATTTCCTGTAAGCACTTGCTGCTCTACGCCAGACGCAACGGTTAATGTACCGAGATTATCTCGCCCAAAAGCAACGGTACTTGTTACCTCAGCCCTTCGGCAACTGACTAAGTTTGCACCAGTTGCATTAGATGTTCTTTGACAACCCACATCACGCACGCCAGTTTCTGGCAGAGGGGTTATCACTTGTGCACCACCAAAAACATTAGCGGTTTGCCTTGCTGCAAGATTTGCTAATGGAGAACCAGAATTATCTGCTATCACCTGCGCTAACCCTCCATCTGCAACCGCTTTGGCATCAAGCCGCTCAGCACCAGCCCCAGCCATCCTTAAAGATTGAGTAGAGTTCACCGCTAAAGCAACACCAATCACCGTCATGATGATCAAAATTATAAGAGAGAAAAAAAGCACTATACCTTTCTGTTTATTCATATTGCTTCCTAACTTCGAATCAATACTGGATTTTCCAGCATAATGGTGGTCGACATCACTTTGCGCCTAAAGTTATCGTTGGGCGCTAATATCGTTTTATCTCCCAACTGATATTGCGTCTGGTTGGTATAAGTTCGGTCGGCTTGTATCGCGCGGACTAAGACAAAAACCTTGACAGCAACCAGTCGCTGAAAAAGCTCGTTATCCCACATCATTGTCGTTACTCCAGATGCTGGAACATAACGATCTGGTGTGCTATCACCGTCATTGTCAAAGCCGTACAGTACCCGCATATTTTCAACCCCTTCAACGAGTTGATCTTCATTCGCCATACCATTGCCAACCGTTAATGTTCTGCGTCTTAATACCGGAATATCACCATCATTACGGATAAAGTATATGTGGTGTTGATACTCCCAAAAACGTCCATTTGTAAGTGCTGGCGCTGGCTGGGCACCAGTAAAAAATATTGCCTGGCTTGCCGTAGTACCCACATAAAAGCGGTTCGTATCAGTCGGTGTTGCGGTCGAAGGCCCGATAAAACGCTTAATTTGAAGCACATCCGTTGTATTTCTTACGCCTGTCAAACAAGCAAATGGTACCGCTCCAGCAGCCCCTTGCTCGTATCCCCATAGCCGGCGAAAATGAGATGGCAGCGCTTGTGGCAAGGTAGCATTATTCACTCCAGCCCCCACGCAATCATTGGGTACGACACCCGCTAGTATTTGAGTATTACTGCCTACAATAAAGTCAGTGCCAGTTATGTCTCCCATAAACCCTAACTGGCTTATATCACGCTGCATAATCGCTAATGCAATACGGCCATTTTCCTGCAACTGATTAAACTGACTTGTTGTGGTCACATTATTTGATGACATAGCAAACATGGTAAACACACCTGCCGACAAAAACAGGCTGATGACCATAGCAACCATCAACTCAACAAGTGACATACCCGATTGATATACCTTTAGATTTTTCGCCATTTTTTTCATCTAGATAATCACTGTTTGAATGGAATAAACTCGCCGCCTGTCATTGGCAGTGCCACACCCTACGAACAGTTCAGAATCTGACGTTGAGCGAATGCCCCTCCAACTCATCACGACTGTAACATTATTGCCATTAACTTGAATGCATGCTGTCGGTGTATCTAGCCCGCCAACATTTTGAGAATTAACAACTTCTGCCTGACCCGTAAATGCAGCTCTCCACTCAAAGAGGTCCCACGCAGCCATTTGAGCTGGAGTACAAGTCGCTGCCCCCGTACAAGCAGTACCTGGGGTGGTAGGCGTGCCACTGTACTGCGTACCGACACCACTACTTGAGCCATAACTAGCCAACTGGCTCGAGTTCAGCTTCATTCTACTAATGATATCATTGGCATAATATGAGGCTTGGGTCTGCTGGAATGATTCAAAGCTACCGCGTTTCGCGACTATATGAAGGTTAAAAATCCCTATTAAGCCGATAACCATTATTACCAGTGATACCATCACTTCGATGAGGGAAAACCCTTTCCCACTATTTTTCATGGTGTCAAATCTCCGCTATTCGCCATACTTTTGACAGTTATATCAGTCATTTACTCTTTAAAAATCTGAAAGTTAGCGCAACTTCAAACTATACTAGTTAATCATAGATTAGTCGAATGTTACTCGCTAGTAATATTAGCGTCTAAAAATGTAATTCCATATATCCGGTATAATTTTCAGGCAAAAATAAAGGAGGCATAAGCCTCCTTTATTAATATAAACAATGTCTTGTTTACCTGAGTTCTGCAGGCACAGCAAAAACAGTATCTTCTTTGCGCCCTTCAACTTCAGTGATAATACTCGGGGCTAAGGTAGCAATGGCATCGATAACTTGTTTTACCAAGACCTCAGGTGCTGACGCCCCCGCTGTAACGGCAACTTTCGCAACCCCATCAAACCAAGCAGGAACGATATCGTCTGCATTATCGACTAAGTAAGACTGCGTGCCTTTTTTAATCGCCAGCTCTTTGAGGCGGTTAGAGTTAGAGCTATTCTTTGAACCCACGACAATGAACAGATCCACATCATCAGCAACATTGCGCACAGCATCTTGACGATTCTGCGTTGCATAGCAAATATCATCTTTACGTGGCCCTTGAATCGACGGAAAACGTGTTTGTAAGGCGGCGATGACATCTGCTGTGTCATCCATAGACAACGTTGTTTGGGTAACAAAACATAAGTTTTCAGGATCTTTAACGACAAGAGCTTCGACATCAGCGGGAGACTCAACTAATAAAACCCCACCTTCGGGGTTATCATACTGCCCCATAGTCCCCTCAACCTCAGGATGCCCAGCATGACCGATAAGGATACACTCAATACCCTTTCGGCTCGCTCGAGTAACCTGCAGGTGCACTTTAGTCACCAGCGGGCAAGTCGCATCAAACACTCGTAATCCGCGCATTTTAGCTTCGGTTCTCACAGCTTGTGAGACACCATGGGCACTAAAGATCACAATACTGTCATCAGGAACTTGGTCAAGCTCATCGACAAAGACCGCACCTCTATCTTTTAAATTTTGCACTACGTAGCGGTTATGAACCACCTCGTGACGCACATAGATAGGTGGAGAAAACAGTTCTAACGCACGCTCTACAATACTGATTGCACGGTCGACACCCGCACAAAAACCACGGGGGTTAGCCAGCTTAATCTGCAAGTTTTGTGGCGGATTGACCATTGACATAGTTAGTGCACCTCAACGACTTCTAGTTCAAAAGTAACGGTTCGCCCTGCAAGCGGATGATTAAGATCAACCGTTACAGAATCACCTGCAACCTCACGGACGATACCGGGGATTTCGCTACCACCAGGCCCGGCAAAACTGACTATAACACCTGTCTCTAAGCTCATATCGGCAGGAAACTTGCTCCTGTCCATATGATGAATCGCATCAGGGTTTGACTCACCAAAAGCATCAACGGCTTGTAGAGTAAAGCTATGCTTATCACCCTCTTTGAGGTTTACAAGTTGAGCTTCAAAAGCTGGGCTTAAGGTTTCATCGCCGATATTTAGCTTAGCTGGCTTACCTGATGCTTTAGTGCTATCAGCAGTTGAGCCATCTTCCAATAAAATATTCATGTGGCATAACAATGAACGAGATACTGACACTTAACTACCCCTTGGCGGCATTTTCGCCATCCGCTTTGCGTTCGGTGATAAACGAATCAATGATAATCAAACCGGCACCTATGCAAATTGCGGAGTCGGCAATATTAAAGGCTGGGAAACGACTGGTGTTCCAATAGAAATCAAGAAAGTCGACCACAAAACCATGTTGTAATCTATCTATTAAGTTCCCAAGGGCACCACCGATAACAAGCGTATAAGCTAGGTTTAAACGCCACATTCCACTAGGCTGTTTACGCAGCCAAACCGTTAATAGCGTACTAAAACCAACGGCAACGACTGTAAATAGCCAACGTTGCCAACCGCCTGCATCACTTAAAAAGCTAAATGCCGCCCCGTAATTACGTACGTACGTAAAATTAAAAAACGGCAACAATTTAATTGACTCATAAAGGTCAAAACTGGCTAGTACCCATTGTTTAGACAGTTGGTCGGCGATAAACACCAACACAACTATCCAATACCAACGTAAGCCACTCTCTTTCCAGCTAGATGGCATCAATATATCCCTTAAGCAAACTGACGAGCTTCGCCGTCACCTTCGATGTTAGTCACACAGCGAGTACAAAGAGTTGGGTGTTCAACGACTTGACCAACATCTTCTCTATGATGCCAACACCGTTCACACTTTTCTGCCGCCGATTTGTTAAGACCAAGTTTGAGCGATGATAACTCAGTACCAATAGCATCCGCAGGTGCTTGGGCTAGATCCACCAGTGTCGTTTTAGAGGTTAATAGTACAAAACGCAGTTCGTCGCCCAGAATAGCTAATGCAGATGAAAGCGCTTCGTCTGCATACAAAGTGATCTCAACTTCTAATGATCCGCCTACGGTCTTTTCACGGCGTGCATTTTCGATCACTTTATTAACTTCAGCGCGCACACTGAGTAATTGTTCCCAATAGGTGTCGCTCAAATCTGACTCAAGTGTCACTGATTTAAGGCCTTCATACCAAGTCTCGGTAAATACATACTCAGCTCGTTCACCTGGAAGCAGCTTCCAAATTTCATCGGCAGTAAAGCTTAGGATTGGTGCTATCCAACGCACCATAGCTTCAGAGATCAAATATAAGGCGGACTGACAACTACGACGCGCATTGCTATCGCCTTTAGCTGTGTATTGTCTGTCTTTAATGATATCTAAGTAGAAACTACCTAGTTCAACTGAACAGAACTGCATCAGTTTTTGTGTCACCAAATGGAAGTTATATTGCTCATAGGCTTCGAGTAGCTCTTTTTGCAATGCAGCAGCACGGCGAACAACCCAACGGTCTAGCGCAACCATATCATCGATGGCAACCATATCTTTCACTGGATCAAACCCGTTGATATTGGCTAACAGAAAGCGCGCAGTGTTACGAATACGACGATAAGCATCAGCACTACGGTTAAGGATTTCGTCTGAAACTGTCATTTCACCGCTATAATCGGTGGCAGCAACCCATAAGCGAAGGATATCAGCACCTAATTTATTGGTCACATGCTGTGGTGCAATCACATTACCGACAGACTTAGACATCTTACGGCCTTGACCATCAACGGTAAAACCATGGGTCAATACTTGTTTGTAAGGTGCTTTGCCATTCATCGCAGTGGAAATCATCAAGGATGACATAAACCAACCACGATGCTGATCGCTACCTTCTAGGTATAGGTCAATAGGATGACCATTAAACTCAGGGCGTGACGCAACAACAGATGAGAAAGTTGAACCTGAATCGTACCAAACATCTAATGTGTCGGTGACTTTACGGTATTGCTCAGCTTCATCGCCAAGCAGCTCAGATGCATCGAGATCCCACCAAGCTTGAATACCTTCTTGCTCAATGCGGTTAGCGACACGTTCCATTAATGACACACTATCTGGGTGAAGCTCTTCAGTTTCACGATGTACAAATAAGGTAATTGGAACACCCCAAGTACGTTGACGAGAAATACACCAATCTGGGCGGTTCTCAACCATCTTCTCGATGCGGCTTTGCCCCCAATCAGGGATCCACTGCGTCTTTTCAATCTCGCCTAGCGCTTGATTTCTTAGACCTTTTTGGTCCATCGAAATAAACCACTGCGGCGTAGCACGGAAGATAATTGGCGTTTTATGGCGCCAGCAATGCGGGTAACTGTGCTTAATCTGCACGTGATTAAGTAGCGCGCCCTTTTCACCTAGCAGCTCAACAACGTTTTTATTTGCTTTGAATACGTGTAAACCGGCAAAGATTTCGGTATCGGCTTTATAAACACCGTTATCACCAACTGGGTTAGCGACTTCTAGACCATACTTTTGTCCAACCACGAAATCATCTTGACCATGACCCGGAGCGGTATGCACCACACCAGTACCAGAATCAACAGTGACGTGCTCACCCAAAATAACTGGCACGTCAAAGTCGTAAAACGGATGACTAAAGCGCAATAGCTCAAGCTCACTGCCTAACACAGTACCTAGAACAGTATGCGACTCAGCACCGAATCGTTCGATACATGACTCGTAAAGATCGGTTGCTAAAACCAATGCTTGAGTTTCGCCATCTTTAACCATCTCAACCAAGGTATACTCGATATTACCCGCGACAGCTAATGCTCGGTTAGCAGGCAACGTCCATGGCGTAGTTGTCCAAATAACCATTGAAACAGTATATGCATACTCATTCAGACCAAACTTAGCGAGTAAGGCTGGCTTATCAACCGCAGAGAATGCGACATCGATTGCAGGAGACATCTTGTCTTCATACTCAACTTCAGCTTCAGCCAACGCCGAACCACAATCGGTACACCAATGCACAGGCTTAACACCTTTATGCAAGTGACCACTGTCGATAACTTTTGATAATGAGCGAACAATATTCGCTTCAGTACTGAAGTCCATTGTTAAATATGGGTTTTGCCAATCACCCAACACACCTAAACGGATAAAGTCGTCACGCTGGCCATCAACTTGCTTAGCGGCATACTCACGACATTTTTGGCGGAACTCAGCTGCAGTGACTTTGTGACCAGGCTTGCCGACTTTCTGTTCAACTTTCAATTCGATTGGCAGACCATGGCAATCCCAACCAGGGATATATGGCGCATCAAAGCCCGACATTGTCTTAGACTTAACGATAATATCTTTAAGGATTTTGTTGACTGAATGCCCAATATGAATATCACCATTCGCATAAGGAGGGCCGTCGTGCAAAATAAAAGGTTTGGCACCGCTGCGACTTTCACGAATCTTCTGGTACAGACCATTTTTGGTCCAAGATTTCAACATCTCTGGCTCACGATTAGCCAAGTTACCACGCATCGGAAACGCTGTTTCCGGCAAATTCAAAGTAGATTTATAGTCGCTCATTGATCCTATACCATTTTGTTAGCTAAACAATTAGCTTGCATCGCTGCCAAGTAAAGCTCTCGCTCTATCAGCATCATTTTTAATTTGATCTTTCAGCGCATCTAACGATCTAAATGGCTGTTCATCTCTAATTTTTGCCACCAATTCAACTTCAACGGTCTTCCCATATAGATCACCTTCAAAGTCAAATAAATGGACTTCTAATTGACAGTTTTGACCATTAACGGTTGGCCTAAATCCAACATTCGCAACACCTTCATAGATGTCGCTACCTTCCCAATAAAGTTTGACCGCAAACACACCTCGGACAGGTGATACTTTGCGCTTCAAAGCAATATTTGCGGTAGGGAAACCAATTGTTCGCCCTATCTTCTCACCGTGTGCAACTCTGCCGCATAAAGTAAAAGGATGCCCGAGCAAACGCCTTGCTTGTTCCAAATTACCTTTGGCTAACTGCGCCCGAATCTCGGTAGAACTTACGCGCTTGTCTGCAAGGGTAAAACTTTGTGTACTGACCACGGCAAACCCATATTGCTCACCAGCAGCCTTAAGCATATTAAAGTCGCCCGCTCGCTGTTTACCAAAGCAGAAGTCATCACCCACCACTAAATATCGAACACCCAACTGTTTGACCAATAATTGCTCAATAAAATATTCAGGCGGCATAGACGCAAACTTCTGGTTAAAGTTCACACACAGCAATCTATCTATGCCTAACTCTTCTAGCAGTACTATTTTATCACGCAGCAGACTCAATCTCGCGGGGGCATTTTCTCCCCGAAACAACTCTTGAGGCTGCGGTTCAAAGGTCATTAACGTCGCCGGAACACCGTGTAGGCGGGCTTTTTTCACCAAAGCGCTGATCACTTCAGCATGACCCCGGTGAACGCCATCGAAATTTCCGATAGTCAGCACACAGCCAAGATGTTTGGGTAAAATATTGTGTATACCGCGGATCAGTTCCATTACATTCAATAACTAGCAAGCATAAGTTCGCGGATTATATACCAGCTAGGCACGATAATCAGCCTCAAAAGCCAGCTTTAATCCTCCAAGGACGAATTCCCAACAATAACATACACAATAGATACGCCACAGCACCCGCCGCGATTAAGCCAAATAAGTAAGTTGCGCGATCAATAAAACTAAAATTGAGCCAAGCATTTAAGTCTGGAAGCAATTGGAATAGTACGAAAATCATAACTACTGATGCACAAAGTGCTTTGCCAAAAAACAGTAGTGTTTGACGGTCAACTTTATAAACGCCAGCAATGTGTAGCCCTCTATATAACAAACTAGCATTTAATAGTGCAGACATAGACGTAGCAATTGCTAAGCCGACATAACCAAAAGGAAATACCAAGATTAAATTAAACACCATGTTGCTCACCATCGCGATGATGCCATAGCGAACCGGTGTTTTAGTGTCTTGACGAGAGTAATACCCAGGAGCTAAAACCTTGATCATCATAAAGCTGAGTAAACCACTGCCATAGGCCATCAGACTCATGGACGCCATATTGACATCATCGATGGTAAACGCTCCCCGCATAAACAGTACCATCAGCATAGGTTTTGCAAGTACGATAAGGCCGCACATGGCAGGTAATCCCATTAACAAAATGGCTTTAACGCCCCAATCCATCGTCTGTTTGAAGCCCTTACCTTCATCATTGACATGCTTCTTTGACAAGGCAGGTAAAATCACCGTAGCAATTGCAATCCCAAATAACCCCAGAGGAAATTCCAGCAGACGATCAGAATAGTAAAGCCAACTAATAGACCCCGTAACCAGAAAACTGGCTATAAAGGTATCCAGCAGCAGATTAATCTGAGACACCGACACCCCAAACAATGCAGGAATCATCAGTGTTCTAATTTTTACCACCCCAGGATGCTGCCAGCCCCAAGCGGGTTTGACTAAGGCCTTTTCACGCATTAGAAAAGGGATTTGGAATAAAAACTGAATCAGTCCACCAGCAAAAACGCCCCACGCAAGGCCGATTTCAGGTTTTTCTAGATTGGGGGCTAAATAGATAGCCGCTGCAATAATAGCAATATTAAGGAAAACAGGGGTAAAGGCTGATACCGCGAAACGACCACGCGTATTCAGAATAGAGCCTGCTAATGCCGTAAAGGTAATAAACCATAAATAGGGAAACGTTATTTTAAGCATCAAGGAAGCCAGTTCAAACTTCTCTCCATTCGGCTCATCATTGACCCAAGCTAAAAACCACCCTCCACCAAAAAGTGCGGTGAGTACGGGCGATGCAATCACCCCCACTAGCGTAACGAGGGTAACAATTAAACCAAGTGTACCGGCGACTTTAGCCAACAGAACTCGCACCTCTTCATCACTCTGTTTCTCCTGATATTCAGTCAAAACCGGGACGAACGCTTGAGCAAAAGCCCCTTCGGCAAATAATCTGCGTAAAAAATTTGGGATTTTGTTAGCAAAAAAGAAAACGTCTGCGCTACTACCTGCCCCCATTAAATTGGCAATAACCACATCACGAACTAAACCTAAAACACGAGAAATCAACGTCATAGCACTGACAATCATGCCTGACTTAAATAGTTTCCTGCTCAAAAGACCCCCTGAAGCGAGCGAGAACTAGCGACAAAATCAACCGAAAAGTCGATCTACCCCCTGTCACCTGGCAGCATTTACTGCTAGAATTGCGCCCATATTACACGAGTTAGGTTGAAGAACGCCAAGACTGCTCCGATTAATTTATCTTTAAGATAAAGATCTGATCATTGTCATTGACAAAGTGACAGAAAAAAGGCATATTCCTCGACCTTTAAAAATATCTAACCCTTTTAGGAGTTGCACCTTGGCTAATAGCAAGTCTGCAAAGAAGCGCGCGCTTCAATCTGAAAAACGTCGTCAGCATAACGCTAGCCGTCGTTCAATGTTACGTTCATACGTTAAAAAAGTAATCGCAGCTATCCATGCTGGCGATCACAAAGCGGCGACTGAAGCATTTAATGTTGCACAACCAATCGTTGACCGCATGGCGACTAAAGGCCTTATTCACAAGAATAAAGCTGCTCGTCAAAAGTCTCGCTTGAACACCAGAATCAAAGCACTAGCTGCTTAATTCTGTTAGCGACATAAAAAAACCGGCTTAAGCCGGTTTTTTTATGTCCAAAATTCGCCCAAAGCTAACGCCGCTTTAGTTTTCTCTTCAAGCTTAGCAACCTATGGCCGCAATATCCGGCAAACTTCAGGCACAAAAAAACTGATAGAGCCTAAGCCCTACCAGTTTTCACTTAACCACTAGATCAATTAGTGGCAATAGATAGTGTTAAGTAACTTGATGATCTCAGACACCTCTTTACTCTTAAGCGAGTAAAATACTGTCTGAGCTTCTTTACGAGTCTCAACTAAATTATCTTTTCTTAACCACGCTAAGTGCTGTGACAGCGCAGACTGGCTCAACCCTAGTTTTTTATTCATCTCACCGACACACATCTCGCCTTCACTAAGAAGGTAACACAAGATAAACAGTCGGCGTTCATTCGCCAAAGCCTTTAGCAACACAACAGCATTGTCTGCTCGTTGCTGCATTAATTCTATATTCATTACGAGCAATTTCTCCTAAAACAAACCCCGGCACTAATATAGCGTTGACTTAAAGATATAGTCGGGACATAAAGCACACTTTTTGCTAGATTGTTTTAAAAAATGGGACATACGTAATAAAAATAAAGGAAACTCATGAAAAGCTCCCCTCTTATCCTTCTTAGTAGCATCATTTTTGCGGCCATAATTGGTTGTCAGCACACCCCGACCACAGACCGAAATCAAGGTGTTAGTGCACAACTGCAACAAAAAGCACTCAGTTCACCGTTAGCATACGATATCGTTGAGTCATTAACAGTTGAAGTAGGCCCAAGACTTCCAGGCAGTGCACAAGATTTAATTGCTGTGCAATGGGCCGAGGAAAAACTGTCCAACCTAGGCTTTGATAAAGTCTACAAAGAACCTGTCCAAGTTCCGGTATGGCTACGTGGCGAAGCTAAAGCAGCCGTCGTATCACCGTATCCTCAACCAATAGTTATTACAGCCTTAGGTGGAAGTGTTGGGACCCCTGAACAAGGCATTAGTGCGCCAATCATTAGGTTTGCAACGTTAGCAGAGCTCAAGCAAGCAACCCCTGATGATGTAGCAGGGAAGATTGTCTTCATTGATCACATCACACCACGCTTTAAAACCGGTAAAGGTTATGGCATAACTGTCGGTGGACGCTCTAAAGGTGCGGTGGCTGCCGCAGAGAAAGGCGCTATTGCCATTGTGATAAGATCAATCGGGACCGATCATGACAGAATGGCGCATACAGGAATGATGCGCTATCAAGATGGCATACCTAAAATCCCTGCGGCTGCTATGTCAAACCCTGACGCCGACTTGCTGACATTAATGTTAAAGCGCAATCCAGATGTTGTTCTTAACCTGAACATGTCACCACAGAACAAAGGCTATGCCACCTCTTATAATGTGATTGGAGAGGTGACGGGTAGCAGCAAACCAGATGAAATTGTGCTGATTGGAGCCCATCTGGACTCGTGGGATGAGGGCACTGGAGCCATTGACGATGGCGCGGGAGTGGCGATAGTGACCGCAGCAGGCCACCTTATTTCTCAGCTGCCTCAAAAACCAGCGAGAACCATTAGAGTGGTGCTTTATGCAGCAGAAGAGGTGGGGCTCGTTGGTGGAAAAACTTACGCTAAAGCCCATCAAGCAGAGTTGAGCAATCACTACATAGCAGCAGAATCCGATTTCGGTGCAGGGCCTATTTATCAAATAGACTTTAAAGTCGCTGACGATGCCTTTAAGGACATACAAACATTAACTGCAAGCATGGCAGCCAATGGCGTCGCCGCCGGCACTAACACCGCCTCAGGAGGCCCTGATGTATCAATGTTGCCAAGCTATGGTGTGCCTGTAGCGTCACTTCGCCAAGATGGTACCGACTATTTTGATTATCATCACACGCCTAACGATACCCTAGATAAAATTGATCCTAAAGCGCTCGCGCAGAATGTAGCGGCTTACGCACAATTTGCCTATTTGATGGCACAATCCAACATTGAATTAAGGCCGTTACCCAAGCCCGAAACAGACTAATCGATTTAATAAAAAGCAGCCAATTGGCTGCTTTTTATTTCGACATTGAACTGAATAAACTCAGTCACTTATGACAAAATACGCTATTGCTCTTCTCGCAAAAACACGGGGGCATTGGGGCTCGATTCAGTCTCGCTATAGTAATAACCCGCAACATCGAACTTGATCAGCTGTTCTACGCTATTAACTTCATTATCAAGCATATATCGAACCATCATACCGCGCGCTTTTTTGGCAAAAAAACTAATCACTTTATACTGACCATTTTTCTTATCCTTGAATACGGGCGTGATAAGCTGACCTTTGAGTAATTTAGGCTTAACCGCTTTAAAATACTCATTAGACGCAAGGTTAACGATAATCTCATCACCTTGTTCAGCCAACGCACTGTTTACTTGCTCTGTAACAATGTCTCCCCAA
Organism: Shewanella colwelliana; assembly: GCF_001735525.1. Taxonomy (NCBI): domain Bacteria; kingdom Pseudomonadati; phylum Pseudomonadota; class Gammaproteobacteria; order Alteromonadales; family Shewanellaceae; genus Shewanella; species Shewanella colwelliana. The sequence continues at coordinate 343,741 of NZ_MCBT01000046.1, read as the reverse complement.
AACTGATACAGATTACTCCCCCGAGGATTTGCCAAACGCGTCCCCATCTCCAACCGATAAGCTTGCATGAGATCAAGCGGACGCAATAAACCATAGAGACCTGATAATATTCGCAGCTGATTTTGCGCACGCGCCAGGCTCTCAGGCGATAAATTATCTGCATCTAATCCTGTATACACATCGCCACGAAACGCAAACAAGGCTTGTTTGGCGTTATTTAGGGTGAAGTCAGGTTGCCACGATGCAAACCGAGCAGCATTCAGCCCTGCAATCTTGTCACTCACCTTCATCAATGATGCGATATCGGCGGGCGTGAGCTCACGGCAAACCTCAATAAGCTCTTGGCTATGTTGCAGCAGATCCGGCACTGTATACGCTTGGGTACTTGCAGGACTATCATAATCTAGCGTTTTAGCTGGAGAGACTAAAATAAGCATCCGTTTTCCTTGATTAAATACAACCTAATTGCGACCTATGATACTAATGGTTCCATAAAAAAACCACGCATAAACAGCGTGGTTTTTTAGATAGTGCTAATTCAATTACTCGATTCTGTTTATCTTGCGAACTTAACTTTTCTATTCAAAAAAATAAACAGCCTCGAGTTAACCCAACCCCACTTTCGCCTAAACTTCTGGCACTGCGCCTGGTTTAGTCGGCTCATTAGTCAACACTGTAGGGGTGTGTTTACCTTTCCAGATACCGCCTTCTAAACCATCAATTTCAGGAAACTTAGACGAATCAAATGTAGGTGTCATGCCAGCTTTTACCTGACGTTCGTAATCTTTTATCACAGCAAAGGCTACCTTGGAGAGCATCACAATCGCAGCAATGTTAACTAGTGCCATCATTCCCATAGACACATCAGCAAAGTTCCATACTAACTGCAACGATGCGACAGAGCCTGCCATCACCATCCCAAGAACAAGTCCACGGAATACATAAAGTGCCTTTTTGCTCTTAGTCAAAAACATCACATTGCTTTCAGCATAGCTATAGTTGGCAATAATCGACGAGAAACAGAACAAGATAATAGCAAATGCCACAAAATAGGCAGCCCAACTCCCCATCTCATTGGTCAATGCTAGCTGTAATAGCCCAATTCCTTTTTGATCGCCAGGGTTATCTAGTACGCCTGATAACAAAATAATGGCCGCCGATGCACTACAGATAACCAAGGTATCAACGAATACACCTATCATCTGTACAAAACCTTGCGATGCCGGATGATTAGGGTTTGGTGTCGCCGATGCAGCAATATTGGCAGCACTACCCATGCCCGCTTCGTTAGAGAACAAGCCACGTGCAATGCCCGCCATCATAGCTCCCATGGCACCACCGGCAGCTTCTTCCCAACCAAACGCACTTTTTACTATCAAGGCTAGTGCACTGGGTACTTGCTCGATATTCATCACCAAAACAACCAGTGCAATGGCTAAGTAAGCAACTGCCATAACTGGCACAATTAATTCAGATGCTTTAGCAACTTTTTTCAACCCACCAGTAATGATGTATGCCGCTGCTGCCACAATGATCAGTCCGACAATGGTTTTATCTAAACCGAACGCATTATTCAGCGCATCTGTCATGGTATTGGCTTGCGCTGCATTGAAAGCAAAGCCAAATGCGATAATGAGTAAGATAGAGAACACTGTCCCCATCCAACGCTTACCTAAACCTCGCTCCATGTAGTATGCAGGGCCTCCACGGTATTGACCTTCGCTGTCTTTAACCTTGTATACTTGCGCTAAAGTCGACTCAATGAAAGCGGTTGCCATACCAAGTAGTGCAATTAACCACATCCAAAAAATAGCACCAGCACCACCCACAGTTATCGCAACAGCAACACCTGCCATGTTTCCCGTACCAACTCGCGCCGCCATAGATGTACAAAAAACCTGAAATGACGATATGCCATCAATTTTTTCGCGGCCTTGAATAACCAGTTTTGCGCCATGTCCAAACATGCGTAACTGAATAAAGCCTAGACGTATTGTAAATAACACACCGGCAGCAACTAACACATAGATCAGCACACTACCCCATAACATGCCGTTTAATGTGTTAACGGTCGACTCGACCAAGCTTAATAACGATTCCAACATAGTACTCTCTAATCCCCGTGACGACTTCACATCAAGCTTACTGATATGAAACGGTCTGTATTTAAATTCCTTCCTAATTTGATCCAAGAATGTCAGCAGATTTTTCTTTTCGAATTATCCTTCACCTTGCCAAAACAAGATGCCTGCCGCACTCGACACGCCAAAATAGCATAGCATTAAAAATAGTCAGCGTGATACAGATCACAATTACCCATTTACATGACACTAGCATCACGCACAAAAACAAAAATAAGCTACTGTATTAACACTGGTAACAGAGATTTTACGACCAAAAAGTTAACACAAATCTAAATTAACGACTTTCAAAAAGTAAGATGTGGAACACATTTTTGTAATAAAATTACAAATATAGTGCACCACATGAGCTTTGATTAACTTTTTGCTTACTATAAATGGGGTTATTTATGTCACAACAGCAAGAGATCGGCGCATTAAAGAAATTTGTTAGAGCCACTAACTTCTTAGCGACGTCACAAATTTACTTGAAAAAAAACGTGCTTTACAAGCGACCTTTAGAACATAGCGATATTAAGCCTAGACTGCTTGGGCACTGGGGTACCTGCCCCGGTATCAACTTTGTCTACGCTAACGTTAACCGTCTAATTAAAAAGCACAATCGTTCTTTCGTTTACCTAGTCGGCCCAGGCCACGGATTCCCAGCAGTACAAGCTAACCTCTTCATGGAAGGCTCTTTAAGCCACTACTACCCAGACATTATTCCTTATAACGAAGATGGTATTACTGATATCTGTCAGAAGTTTTCTGCGGCATATGGTTATCCTTCACACGCAAACCCTGAAGCTCCAGGTCAAATTCTAGAGGGTGGTGAATTAGGTTATTCACTTTCAGTTGCGTGGGGTGCAGTACTTGATAACCCAGATCTTATCGCTGCATGTCTAATTGGTGATGGTGAGTCAGAAACCGGTCCATTAGCCGCTTCTTGGTATGCTAACCGCTTAGTTTCTCCTAAAAACAATGGTGCTGTACTGCCGATTGTTCATATTAACGGTTATAAAATCTCTGGCCCAACACGTATGGGTAGAATGAGCCACGAAGAGTTAGACCTTGAATTTAGAGGTCTAGGCTACTTCCCAATCATCGTCGATGATGAGCTTGAAGAAGACGTATACGTGCAAATGACAGCGGCTATGGATAAATCATATGAAATGATTAACGATATCCAAACTCGTGCTCGTGCAGGTGAAGACGTTGTTAAGCCACGCTGGCCTGTTATTCTTATGCGTACCGCCAAAGGTTGGACAGGTACAGCTGAATTTGATGGCAAGAAGCTTGAAGGCAACTGTGAATCACACCAAGTTATTGTTAATAAGTGTGCAACTGATAAAGGTCACCTTGCCGCATTAGACACTTGGCTAGCCAGCTACAAGTTCGACGAACTTTATAGCATGAATGATAAGGGTGAGCTGATTTTCGATGAAGATATTCAGTCACTACTCCCACCAAAAGAGCTAACCTGTGGTCGTCAAAAGTTAAGCTACGGCGGAGAAGTCGTTCGTGCCCTAGCACAACCTGATCTAGAAAAGCTCGCTTACGGTGCAGAAACACCTCGTGGTCAACGTGGTCAATCTATGTACAAGATGGGTGAGTGGATGCGCGATGCGATGAAACTCAACCGTGATCAGCGTAACCTACGTATATTCTGCCCTGATGAAACGTATTCAAATCAGCTTCAAGCCGTATTTGAAGAAACAGATCGTGCATGGCAATGGCCTATCGAGAGCTGGGACGAAGATATGTCTCGCGATGGCCGCGTCATTGAATTGCTTTCTGAGAACCTGCTATTCGGTATGCTTCACGGTTACACAGTAACGGGTCGTCATGCAATGTTCCCAACTTACGAAGCATTCTCGCAAGTGGTTTCATCAATGGCTGACCAGTACTGTAAGTATGTCTATGCGAGCCAAGGCGTACATTTCCGTAAGCCAGTACCTGCGTGTAACGTTGTACTATCGTCGCTACTTGAGCGCCAAGATCACAATGGCTACTCACATCAGAACCCATCATTCTTGGGCGCGATGCTAGAGAAACACCCTAAGATCATTTCAGCGTATCTTCCTGCTGATGGTAACAGCACACTGGTTTACACCGAGCGTGCTTATGAAGACCGTGACAAACTCAACATCTTAGTCGCAGGTAAGAAAGAGCTACCACAGTGGTTGACACTTGATGAAGCACGTCAACAAGCTAAAGATGGTGTAATGGTTTGGGACTTTGCCTCAGATGAAAACCCTGATGTTGTACTAGTAGGTTGTGGTGATTACGTAACCCAAGAGTCGATGGCATCACTGGTTCTAATCAGAGAATTACTACCAAAAGTACGTATCCGTTTTGTGAGCGTAACTGAATTAACCAGCAGCGGCTTAGGTAGCTTAGAGTTCCAAAGCAAGCCATGGTTGATGGATGAAGTATTTACTGCCGATAAAGGTGTCGTGTTTAACTATCACGGTTATCCAAATACCATCAAGAAACTGGTATTTGATTATAAAGGCAGCCATAGATTCCGCATCAAAGGCTACGAAGAGGAAGGTTCAACGACTACACCATTTGATATGGGTGTTCGTAATGGTACTTCTCGCTACCACCTCGTTATCGACATGGCTTACAAGCTATTCCAACAAGGTGTTATCGACGAAACCCAACACGTAGGTATCACTACCGATATGTTGCAACGTCTTGTAGACCATAGAAACTACATTAAGGCGAACGGTGTAGACCCAAGCAACATCGAAAACTGGGTATGGACTCGATAAGTCACAAGTAGTACTTCTTAAGGCGCTTTCATCAGAAAGCGCCTTTTTTATTGCAAATAACTAGCAGATGAAAAAAACTCGTTAATAAAATTGGAATTATCACTCTAAGCATAAGATAATATAGCTGCTAGCGATAAAACTAAAGGATCCCTCCTCAAAGTGCTGGCTTGTTTCTACAGATAGTGAAACAGCATGAGGGAAGAGATTAATCAAAGGATTTGGAAAATGATGAATAATACTTTAAAAGCTATTCTGCTTACCTCAATGCTCCCATTTGCAGCGAATGCTGCGCAAGAACTCAGCCCTTGGTATGTCGGTGGTGGTTTAGGTCTAAATAACTATGAGCCTAACTGCGATCAGAAGACCATGAAGGTGTGTGGCGAAGATGAGCCCTATGCCTGGGACGTTTTCGGTGGTTACCTATTCAATGACTATTTTGGTGTTGAACTGGGTTACCGCGACCTTGGACGCGCGGAGTGGGTGGATTATGCCGACAAACTTAATGATGCAGGTGCCAAAGGCATGACTCTAGGTGTTGTCGGTTTTTGGCCCTTTGCTGAGCGCTGGAGTCTTTCAGCTGAAGCTGGAGCCATGAACTATCTACTGTCTAATAACAAGCAGTGGGGCAGCGAATATTACAGCGACAGTGGTATAGCCCCATATGTTGGTGCAGGTATCGGGTATAACTTCACTGAAAACCTAAAGCTTCAAGCGAAATACCGTCGCTATGAAAACTTAGATGAAGATAAGTGGAACACCCTAGAGATGGAAAGCAACTACTATGGTCTAGAGCTTAGCTATCGCTTTGGCAGCTCCGCACCAGCAGCAGTCGTTGCACCACTAGCAGTCATTCCAGTCGATTCGGACAATGATGGTGTCACCGATGATAAAGATCAGTGTGCTGATACCCCTGCAAACCATCAGGTCGATGCCAACGGTTGTACATTGTACAAAGAGGTCACTGAACAACGTGATGTCGGCTCAATTCTATTTGCTAATAACTCTTCAGTTGTTAAGCAGGAGTCATATGAGCGCATCGAGAAACTTGCTGCTTACATGAATGAGCATCCACGTTCAACAGTGCTAATCTCTGGCCATGCATCAAATGTCGGTAACCCTGACTACAACATGGATCTTTCGGAGCGTCGTGCCGATGCCGTAGCTGAGATCCTAGTGAGCAAATATGGTATCAGCCAAGATCGTGTTTCTTCAAAGGGTTACGGTATCACCCAACCTATTATTGAAGGTAGCTCTGCTGAAGCCAACAAAGCAAACCGTCGTATTGAAGCCCATGTCACTGGTGTACGCAAAGAAGCACTAATTAAATAGTTGTCGCACTCTAACAACTTAAACTTAGGCTAAATAAAAAATCGCTGCATTGGCAGCGATTTTTTTACTGTAATACTTTAAGGGTTATACTCTTAGACCATTAGATACAAACCAATGAGTTAACTAAATTGCGTTTTTAAATTCGACTTTTACTGATATTTAGCAACTTTTCTGTAATTTTTTTTCATTCATGGTTGGAAATATCAGCAAAATCGCGTCTAATACTCGTTAGTAAACTTCATAACTTAAGCTGCTTCTTAAGAAGGATGTAATTTTCATGGCTAATACACTAGAGCAATTCAAATCCATTACCACTATTGTTGCCGACACGGGCGATATCGAAGCCATCAAGCGCTATCAACCACAAGATGCAACAACTAACCCTTCACTTATCCTAAAAGCAGCACAAATTCCCGAGTACAGCCACCTTATCGATAACGCCATTGCTTGGGCAACATCTCAAAGCGATGATATCGCGCAACAGATTGAAGATGCAGGCGACAAGCTCGCCGTCAATATCGGTTTAGAGATCCTCAAAATTGTCCCAGGCCGCATCTCTACTGAAGTAGATGCAAGACTCTCATTCGACAAAGCTGGTTCTATCGAAAAGGCACATAAGTTAATCAAACTTTATGAAGAAGCTGGAATCGATAAATCAAGAATCTTAATTAAGCTAGCCTCTACTTGGGAAGGAATTTGCGCCGCGAAAGAGCTGGAACAAGAAGGCATCAACTGTAACCTCACGCTACTTTTCTGCTTCGCTCAAGCCAGAGCCTGTGCCGAAGCGGGTGTCTACCTTATCTCACCATTTGTGGGTCGCATTCTAGACTGGTACAAAAAAGACACGGGTCTTGATTACAGTGCCAGCGATGATCCGGGTGTTGTCTCAGTGACCAGCATCTACAACTATTACAAGCGTCATGGCTTCAACACTGTTGTAATGGGAGCGAGTTTCCGTAATACAGGTGAGATCATCGAACTTGCCGGTTGTGACCGTCTAACTATTGGCCCTGCACTACTTGAAGAGATGGCGAACTCAGACACCCCAGTGATACAAAAACTTAAACCTGCAACAGAAGTTGTCGCACCCGATGTGCCAATGACAGAAGCTGAGTTCCGTTGGGAGTTCAACCAAGATCCAATGGCAGTTGAAAAGCTCGCTGAGGGCATTAGAAACTTTGCAATCGATCAAGGCAAACTAGAGCTCATGTTGAAAAATCAACTTCAAGGTTAAAGGTCACTAATACCATGACACAGTTAACTAAAAGTACGACGTGGTCAGCACTTGCGGCGCACACAGAGCAACTTGCTCATATGCGTAGCCTATTCAATCAGGACTCACAGCGTTTTAATGACATGTCCTTGTCGGCTTGTGGTTTGTTTCTAGACTACTCTAAAAATAGAGCAGATTCGAAAACGCTAGCATTGCTATTTTCACTTGCAAAAGAGACCCAACTGCAAGCAAAAATTAAAGCAATGTTCAGCGGTGACATCATCAATAACACCGAAAAGCGCGCAGTACTGCACACAGCGCTTAGAGCCGATGCGTCCCAAGAAATCCTTGTTGATGGGAAGAATATTGTTCCTGAAGTTCAACAGACTCAGAACAAAATGGCCAAGTTTGTCGATGCCGTTACGACTGGCCAGTGGAAAGGCTACACAGGCAAAACCATTACCGACATTGTAAGTATTGGTATTGGCGGATCATTCCTTGGGCCTAAGATTGTCACACAAGCTCTTCGTCCCTACTGGAACAAATCACTTAATTGTCACTTTGTGGCTAACGTTGATGCAAGCTCGATCACCGAAAAGCTGCGTTTGGTCAATCCAGAAACCACCCTGTTTGTGATGTCATCTAAATCATTTGGCACACAAGAGACCTTGACTAATACCCTGAGTGCCAAAGAGTGGTTTTTGGCCAACGGCGGTACCCAAGCTGATATCGCAAAGCACTTTGTAGCGGTGACCTCAAATGTCGCTAAAGCAACAGAGTTCGGTATGGATGCTGACAATATCTTCCCAATGTGGGATTGGGTCGGTGGACGTTACTCATTGTGGTCAGCCATTGGATTACCCATTGCTTTGCTCGTTGGCATGGATAACTTCCAGACATTACTGGCAGGCGCTAAAGAGATGGATGAACATTTCCTTAATGCACCACTGGAACAAAATATGCCAGTGATCATGGGATTGTTCTCATTGTTATACGGCAATTTCCATAATGCCCAGTCTCATGTAGTACTTACCTATGATCACTATTTACGAGGCCTACCCGCTTACTTCCAACAACTCGATATGGAGAGTAATGGAAAATCGGTCACGCTTAGTGGTGAATGTGTGCAATACAACACAGGGCCGGTTATTTGGGGTGGCGAAGGTACCAATGGTCAACATGCCTATCACCAACTGATACATCAAGGTACCGCGTTGATTCCCGCAGACTTTATTATGCCACTGCAGAGTCACAATCCACTTGGCGAACACCATGTGCAATTGGCTTCCAACTGCTTTGGGCAAACCCAAGCGATGATGCAAGGCCGTACTTTTGAAGAAGCAATGGCAGAGCTAAGCACCAGTGGTTTAAGTGCTGACGAACAAGCCCTAATCGCTAAGCATAAGGTGATGCAAGGTAACAAGCCGAGTAATACGATTTTGATGGACAAACTGACGCCATCAACGCTCGGTGCCCTAATCGCCCTGTATGAACATCGCACATTTGTTCAAGGCGCACTGTGGGATATCAACTCCTTTGATCAATGGGGTGTTGAACTCGGCAAGACCCTAGGCAACGATGTGTTGATAAGACTGCAAGCGGATAAAGATGCCAGCGAACTGGACAGTTCAAGCAATGGCTTAATTAATATGTTCCGTGCAAATCATATCTAACAGTTAAAAATCTGATATAAAAAAGCCAGTTTCCACTGGCTTTTTTCTTTTCTACAGTTCACAACACTAGTTTCGCTCACTAACTAGACGTATTCTGCACAAAAACACCGCATCAACCTTCATAAAAGATTTACCCTAACTTAACATTTTGGAAACATTTCTCTTGCACCATAAATTGGAAATGTGATATTTAATTGTTGAGAAAAAATACAACAACAGGAGGTTGCCATGAATCGTTTAGATTATGGTAGTGCGCTAGAAGATGCTGTTATTGAAAGACCAAATAGTCGTTCGCGAAGCTCCAATAAAAAGCGCAAATGGCGTGAGATTGAAGCGATAAAAGAGAAGCAACGTTTACTTAAAGAGTTACAAGATATCGATAGTAGCTTTGGCAATGATTTCGATAATCTCCTGATGTAATAATCGTAAAAATAGCGCCTAAGGGCGCTATTTTATTATCGGTTAATCCTCCGCCTTTTGCAGGTATTCTCGCAACTCTTCGAATAGCAAATTATCATCATCGTTAAACAAGGGGTCTGTAATAAGGCGTTCTTGACATTGGTCGTTGATTTTCTGCCAATCTTCCAGTGACAGCATTGCTTGCCATTTTGGAAACAGGGTCGTTTCTTCAAAAATCATATGTTTTTTTTGCAGCGCAACATAATCTCGCAGCAGTTCACTTAACTGTGCATTGGCAACAGGCACATCACTTAAGATCAAATTGATCAAACTCATTAGTTGCGTCGACGTATCAATCAATAGATGATGCTCGTCAGTAAGCTGAGTAACAGGAGCGCCTTCGGGGTGACACTGCTTAAAATAATCATCGATCAAATCTTCTAAAGGATGATGGCTGTGCTCGGCATAGCTTTGCATATACTCAACAATATCCCGAATAAGATTAAAATTGACCGGCTCAGCGCTTTCAAGTCTCTGCTGCTTGTTTTGCAGGATTTTCAACAATATCGCGATATGTTTATGGTCATTATGCAGTCTCGCTAACATCTTCACCTCCATATTTTTATGCGCCTCTAGTTACTATAGTCAATTGTAGAAATTTTACTCACACTAATCTGTTACCACACCAAGTGAGCTGACCAAGATCAACAAAATTAACATTAACCTAGCGCGTCACTTCATAATTAGATCCATCACTATAGTTCGAGGCATATCCCAACCTTATCAGCACGCTACTCAGGCTTGCTGCAGTTAAACATCCATACTCGCATCATGTTACTATGACAAAACACTAGGGGCTGCTCCCTATAATCTGCGCGCTGATAAAGCGCTTTTAACCATAATGGCCAACTCACAAAATTATCTATGTCAGAAACTCATTGGATCGGCGCACACGTTAGCGCAGCGGGTGGCATCGCCAACGCCCCATTAAACGCTAAAGCAATAGGCGCTAATGCCTTTGCTCTGTTTACTAAAAATCAAAGACGCTGGCAGGCCGCACCACTTTGCCCACAACAAATAGCGTTATTTCAACAACACTGTAACGATGCTGCCATTCCTGCCGAGGCGATACTCCCGCACGACAGTTACCTTATCAACTTAGGGCATCCTGGTGATGAGCAGCTTGATAAATCACGCCAAGCTTTTTACGACGAAATGGGTCGATGTGAACAGATGGGCCTCAAGCTACTCAATTTTCATCCTGGCAGTCATCTTAAGCAGATCAGCGTAGACCAATGCTTAGCAAGGATCAGTGAATCGATCAATTTTGCCCTAGATCGTTCAACTGGCGTCACAGCAGTTATCGAAAATACCGCAGGACAGGGTTCAAATTTAGGCCACAGTTTTGAACAATTGGCGCAGATCATCGACGGTGTAGAAGACAAGGCTCGTGTCGGCATCTGCATCGACACCTGCCATCTGTTTGCTGCAGGCTATGACCTCACCTCACAAGCAGCAGCTAAACAAAGTTTTAATCAGTTCGATAATATAGTTGGGTTTCAGTACTTAAAGGCGATGCATCTCAACGACAGTAAAACACCACTGAATAGCCGCGTCGATAGACATCAATCGCTAGGGGCCGGCTATATAGGCAGTGAGGGGTTTAGTTATATTATGACTCTCCCCGCAACACAAAACATTCCACTTATTTTAGAGACGATAGAACCCGCAATTTGGCCGCAAGAGATAAACTGGTTGCGCAGCCAAGCTAAGCGTTAAATCAAGCATTTATACACAACAGCGACCACTCGTGTCTGGTCGCTGTTTTCAATGTGGTCAACATGCAACCATACAATATGCGTGCCTAATAACTCCTCTCCCTGCTTTTTAGCACTGTTTTGTGCATCGCTTAGCCCTGTCTCTCCACGTCCAATGCCAGTCACCAAAGCAAAGCTATCACAATGCGTCACTTCAAAATCATATGCTTCATTGATTCTGGAATAGAGCATGGCCTCATCCGATGCGCAGGCAGTCAATAGCAAACAAATCAATAGAAAAGTGGCCTGTCTTAACACTTGGTAGTCTCTAAAATGAAAAACGGGTGAAAGATAATAAAATCATAGAATTAAATGAGTGAAGCTGATCACACTAAGACAGGTAAGCCAGATACACTTGGATACACTGGTTTGGTTTAAGAAACGATGAAAACAAAGCTACGCAGTTATCATTAAAATGCTAATAAGCCACTCAACCTAAGCGAAGAATAGCAACAATTAGAAAGAAAAAGCGCCAAGATGAGATAACCCACCGAGACGCTCTTTGTCGATAAAACTTAAAGAATAGCGAAGAGGTGAGCCTTAAGCTCATCAAAATCAGCCTGCAAACTTGCAGACAGAATAGGTTTATCTTTTACCGCGGCTAAAGCTGGCGGCAACTCGATTGCTCTTGAGAGGGTCTGCTCCACGACGTCTTTAAACTTAGCTGGGTGTGCTGTGCCAAGAAATATCCCCATCTCATCACTAGTCATGGTCAAACTGAGCGCGTGCGCTGCAATCGCAGCATGGGGCTCGGACAAGTAACCTAGATCATCGAGTTGACGCAATGCACTCGCCGTGTCCGCTTCAGACAAACCGACACCAGTGAGATCGCTCAAAGACCAGCCCATAGCCGACACAATCGCTTCGACGCGCGGCCAATTGCTCGGTTCAGCGACATCCATAGCATTTGACATGGTCGCAACGGTTTGCTGTGGTAACCATTCCCCCTGGGATAAATAGCGTGGCACGGTATCGTTACTGTTGGTGGCCGCCACAAAACGCTTAACTGGTAATCCCATCGCTTTAGCAAAAAGCCCCGCAGTGAGGTTACCAAAGTTTCCACTGGGTACAGCAATAACAGGATCGTCTTGATTAGCTTTTTTAAACTGCGCAACCGCTTCAAAGTAATAACAGATTTGCGCCAATAAGCGGCTAATATTGATCGAGTTAGCAGAATTAAGGTGCAAGCCATCCCTAACATCAGCATCTTCAAATGCTGCCTTAACTAAGTCTTGGCATGCATCAAAGTCAGATTCCACCGATACCGTGTGAATATTGCCACCTAAGGTTGTGAACATCTTTTCCTGTAGCACACTAATCTTACCTTTAGGGTACAAGACAACCACTTGTATTTTGTCTAAACCATAAAAGGCATCGGCTACCGCTGCACCAGTATCGCCAGATGTCGCGGTTAAAATGGTGATTTTTTCATCGGTGGCCAGCACGTTAAGGCACTGTGCCATAAATCGAGCGCCAAAATCTTTAAACGCCAGGGTTGGACCATGAAATAGCTCTAAGCAATAACGCTTTTCATCAGCTTTAACCAGTGGCAACTCGAAGTTAAAGGCGTTATCGACCAGATTATCAACCTGCGCTTGTCCAAGTTCCGATGCTAGCCAAGCGCCGAGGATCTGCTTTGAGCGCGCTACGAAAGGCATCGCCAATAACTCATCGATATTATCGAGCTTAGGTATGCTCGTTGGGAAAAACAGGCCTCTATCTTTACCCAGTCCCAACTTAACCGCTTCAGTAAAGCTCACGACCTGCGACGGGTGTTTTAAATTATATAGTTCCATCTGTTTTACCTTAATCTTATTTAAATGCTAATCTACTCTACGCGTGCCTAATGTATCTATCTGACATACATGAGAAAAACCATTACCTTGCTCGACATAATGCGTATCTAGCCACTGCTTCGCACGCTCAGCCACGGCTAAATCATCAGTAACTGAGAACAGCGTTGGCCCACTACCAGAAATACCTGTAGTTAACATGCCCAGCTTAGCTAATGCGTTGCGAGCCGCTTCATAACCCGGTATCGCCTGAGCACGATAAGGCTCAGCTAACACATCTTTCAGCATGGCAATCGCTAACTTGGCATCTTGACGATAACTGGCATGAACAAAAGCACTTAAATAGCGACCAAAATCTATGGTTTTGCACTTATCGTACTGTTCTGGAAGCAGCTGTCTCATTTTTGCTGTCGACAGTGAGATACCGGGATACGCGACCACCCAATACCACTCTTTAAATACCGGAATACCTTCACACACGGAATGCGGTGCATCAAGCATCAACTGCATGCCCCCCAGATAACTCGGGGCGACATTATCATAATGGATAGATCCACTGATGCGGCCTTCAAATTCTCCCATCAAGCGCAGTAAGGCTTGCTGATCAAAAGGGTGAGCGAAATGTTCATTTAATGCGTAAAGAGCGGCAACAACTGAACTAGCGCTAGAGCCTAGTCCACTGCCAACAGGCAGATTTTTTTCTAAGGTCATCGCGACCCCAGCCGTTGACCCTAACTGCTCTAAAAAGAACTCGGCACACTGATAAACGATATTGTCTTCTGCATCGCTTGGCAATTTGTGGGCCCATACGCCAGCAAGCCTCAGCTGTATGCCTTGTTCGCTCGCAGCAATAGTGACTCTATCACCCAGTAAGCTGCCATCAATTGGGGATAAAGCTGCCCCTAATAGATCGAAGCCAACACCAACATTCCCCATGGATGCTGGTGCATAAACCGTCAGACTCATACGCCCATCTCCCGGGTCCAATTTAAGGTTCTTAGTAGATCGGCAAACGCCCCTGCTGCCGTCACTTCTGTACCAGCCCCATAGCCCCTGAGCACAAAAGGAATGGGTTGATAGTAACGGCTGTAAAACGCAAGGGCATTCTCGCCGCCTTTAACGCTGTATAGTGGATCGTTGGTATCAACTTCAGCCACTTTAACTCGGCAACCCTGTTCATCTATTTGACCGACGTAGCGTAAAACTTTGCCCTGTTCCCTTGCACTTTCGACACGCTCCGCAATGGCTGCGTCGAGCTTGGGTAGGTTAGCCATAAACTGTTCAACATCACCTGATGCATCAAAGTCGTTGGGTAAAACAGATTCAACATCGATATCAGCGAGTTCAATTTCCATCCCCACTTCACGGGCTAAAATAAGCACCTTACGAGCGACGTCCATCCCACTAAGGTCGTCACGCGGATCCGGTTCAGTAAAGCATTTATCACGCGCGATGCCAGTCGCTTCTGAGAGGCTCATTCCTTCATCTAACATACCAAAGATGAAAGACAATGACCCCGACAAAATACCGTTAAATTTTTGCAGTTTATCACCAGCAAACAACAGCTTTTTAAGATTATCGATAACAGGTAATCCTGCACCGACCGTCGTTTCATAAAGAAACTGGCGACGCTGTTTCAATGCCGCTTGGCGAAGGGCTCGATAGTAGGCAATATCACGAGTATTGGCCTTCTTATTGGGGGTCACGACATGCAAGCCTGCATTCATCACATCAATATAGCGATCCGACACATTTTCACTGGAGGTACAATCTACTAACACAGGGTTAAGTAACTGCTGGTCTTTAGCCCAGATCAACATAGCGTCGAGATCACAAGGTGTTTGGCAATCGCTAAGTAGCCCTTTCCAGTTATTTAAATCAACGCCTTGAGCGTCTAGCAACATATGGCGCGAGTTAGCAACACCGCAAACACGGATGGTGATATGTTGCTCCTTTAGCATTTCGGCTTGCGCTTTCACTTGATCTAATAGCCCAGCCCCTACGTTGCCACAACCCACTAAAAACAGATCCAGGTAATGTTGAACATCAAAAAAGCTTTGGTGACAGGCAGCAATGGCATGCTTAGTTTTGCGTAATTCAACGACAGCTGAAATGGAACGCTCTGAAGACCCTTGGGCTATCGCAACAATGTTAACGTTGGCTTGAGCGAGTGCTTGGAAGAATTTTCCCGCCACGCCTTTATGGGTGCGCATACCATCACCAATAAGCGACACAATGGCTAAATGATGACGCATCTCGATAGTTTCTAAAATCTCACTTTTAAGCTCTAGTTCAAACTCAAGCTCCAAAGCTTCACGCACCTTAGGTGCGTCTTCTGTCGCCACACAGAAACTGATGCTATATTCCGATGAGCTTTGAGTAATAAGTGAAACAGAGACTCCAGAACGCGAAATAGCTCCCAGAGTGCGACTCGCCATACCAACCATCCCTTTCATACCAGGGCCTGCGATATCAAACATGGTTTGATCATCGAGATTGGAGATAGCTTTAACATTCAATCCAGTTTCATCGGCTTGATTAGAGACTAATGTACCCGGCGCAGCAGGATTAAAACTATTACGGATATAACAAGGGATATGATACTGAGCAATAGGCGATATCGTTTTTGGATGCAGCACTTTAGCGCCAAAATAACTTAACTCCATCGCCTCTTGATAACTTAGTTGAGTGAGCAGTTTTGCGTCGGTCACCACCCGTGGGTCAGTATTGTAAACACCATCAACATCTGTCCAGATCTCGCAGCAACTAGCATCGATGCAGGCAGCAAGGACCGCAGCGGAGTAATCGGAGCCATTACGCCCTAACGTTACGATACGCCCATCTTTGTCACCAGCTGTAAACCCAGGCATTACCCAGACACGGTGCGCATCAAGCGACAAATTGGCAAATCGTTGTTTACTCGCGCTGATATCAACCACAGATTCTAATACTTCACCCCCCGCGACAAACAATGTTTCGGGTACCAACTGGTTAGCACTGATCGACTGAGCAAACATTAATTGCTCCATCAATGCAGCGGAAAGCTTTTCGCCACCGACAACAATTTCCGCTCTAACATAATCAGGGCACTCACCGAGCAGCAGGATCCCTTGTAATTTGTTACGCCAAAGTGTCAGTTGTTTGTCTAAAACCAGCTTTAAACCGGCGCATTGAGATGAAGAGAGCACTTCCTTCTCAGCTTCTTCTAACAGGCCAGCAAACACTAACTCGACCTTAGTTAGCGCATTTGAAAAGTCTTTACCCTCAACCGCAATATCGACCATTTCCAGCAGACCATTCGTTACCGTAGCTGGCGCAGACAGCACAACTGCAACACTTTCTTGCTTTGCACTTTGAGCCACAATGTCTGCAGCGCCACTAAAGCGTTGCCAATTGGCTAGCGAGGTACCACCAAACTTCATCACTTTCATATTTTCTCCTTGTACCACGCACCCTAGAAACAAAAAAGCCCGCTCCTTGGTGTGGGAGCGGGCTTATCAAATTACTTTTTAATTAAGTATGCTTAGCCCGCCCCCACGTTTGTAATCGTGGTGGTTGTAATAATGGTGGTTACTACAAGATTATGGCTATGCATGAATTTTAGTCGTCAGATCGTCTCTGTATTAAGTGGTAACAGAATTGCTTTTTTTCTATGCAACTGTCAACCCCAAATTACAAACTTTATTAAAAATAACCATCAAGTCGATTTTGGCGGACAAAAGCCGAGTTATCTCATAAGCTGTCGATAATATTCTGCGTGTATCAGCATTAAAACCATATTTAGTTTACGTAAACGTAATGCACGTTAGAAATTAAAAATGCTTTAAATTAAACAGTTATAAAAATCTAGACGGGTAAATATAACGAGAAAGCACTTAGTGACTATGCTGTCTCGCAAACCAACAAAAGCCCAACTTCTATTGCAGGCAGACTCCCACAAGCAAACAGAATAAATACCCATAAATTATGAAATTATATTTACAAATAATATGACAACACAAATCCAGTGACACAGCAACGAATGTGAGCTATCCCTTAATTAGAGCATCTTTCGGTGAAGAAGCGGAGCTAGGTCATCGCCAATCCTTAAAAACCAAGCTAAAATGCCGCCACATTCTGAATTGGAGGCGATATGATAATCACCCAACACACTGCCGTTAGCATTCACTACCGTTTAACCAACCAACAAGGTGAATTAGTCGAAAGCTCTTTTGAAGGTGAGCCAATGCTCTATCTTCACGGTGCAGAAAACATGATCCCAGGCTTGGAAGAAGCATTAGAAGGTAAGAGTGTTGGCGATAAGCTTGATGTTACCATCGAAGCTGAGAAAGCCTACGGCGCATATCACGACGGCCTACGTCAAGAAGTGCCTTTATCAGCTTTTGGTGACATTGAAGATATCGTCCCTGGCATGCGCTTCATCGCAGAAACAGAAATGGGTCAACGCCCAGTACAAGTGACCGAAGTCAAAGACGAAGTGGTTGTTGTTGACGGTAACCACCCATTGGCAGGCCAATCACTTAACTTTAGCGTCGAAGTGCTTGCTGTTCGTGAAGCCACAGCGGAAGAGATCAGTCACGGTCACATTCATGCCCATGGCGGTAGTTGTGGCGGTCACGAGCATAGTCACGAAGGCGGTTGTTGTGGTGGTGAAGGCCACTCTCATGAGGGCGGTTGCTGCAATGATGATGCAGACAAAGAGCCTAAAGAAGGGTGTGATGGCAATGGTGGTTGTGGCTGTCGTCACTAATACCTAGCACTATTAGTTGAATTTGATATTACTACTTTAGTACTAAGGTAGTAATATTCTAAGCTGGCACCCTTTTTTTGGGTTTTGCCAGCTTTTTTCATTTAGACTTATTGTAACTGCAGCAGGATGCTGATAGGTAATTTAGGACACAGTTATGATAGCCAGATCTATATATGAGATATTACCCACCAGCTACCTACTTGTAGGCGGTTCAACCATAGTGTTACATCAAGAATCCATCGCAGTGGTGTTGGCCTTGTTGGTGTTTGTGTTAGGTGCGCGTATTTACAACTTACGCTCTAAAAACCGCCGCACCGATCCCAGAAAAAGGCGTAAACATGGATTATTACCAGAAGCCCTCTATGATCAAGTCCCCTTTATTTATCTGTTGAGTGCCGCACTACTGTTGAGGTTTTCACCTGTTGGTATTGGTGGCTACGTTGCAGCAGCG
Source organism: Shewanella colwelliana (assembly GCF_001735525.1). Taxonomy (NCBI): domain Bacteria; kingdom Pseudomonadati; phylum Pseudomonadota; class Gammaproteobacteria; order Alteromonadales; family Shewanellaceae; genus Shewanella; species Shewanella colwelliana. Next base: position 325,419 of record NZ_MCBT01000046.1, on the reverse strand, counting down.
CTACTTTGTTATGCCCTTTACCTGCTCATGCAACGCAGTCACTACCGCAAACACCAATCCACGGCTACCAATAAAATTTTTTAGATAATATAAAAGTTACAAGATTAGTGCTTTAATTGCTTCTCGCTGTCCTGCAGTCATATGCTTCAGGTAATTAGAACACCGTGTAATTGTCGCAATACTTATCTCGTATTCCGCGGCAATTTGCCGTTGACTCATGTTGCCCTCAAGTAACGCTTTAAACACGGTTAAACGGCCAGCTATAGCGCTCCGCTCCTCTTCTGTCAGCAGCAACTCAAACAAATCGACCAACGCACTATGATCTTGCAGCCCGACGACTTTCTCTAAAACAAGGTCCCAATTAGCTCGCACAACCACCTCTTTCGTACTTGTGTACCATTACGTGAAGTGTAACAACAAACGGTTAATCGTGGCTACTGCATAGTTGCTATAACTTCGTGAGCAAACTCCCAAGACACACTCAGCAACAAATTACCTAGAAGCATTAATAAAAATGATTAGTATCTGATAGTTGATTATGATTAGAATACTGCGTCAGTTCACAAAAACAACCTAACACGTGAGAGCAGTCCCAATGAAAAAACAGCTTAAACTTACTCTACTTGCTATCGCAGCAACAGCAGTTACCGCTACCGCTACCGCAGTGCACGCTAATAACTTCAAAGAAAGCGATGATGCTATTCATTACCGTCAATCTGCGTTTGGTTTAATCGCTCATAACTTCGGTGACATGGGTGCCATGCTAAAAGGTAAAAAGCCTTTTGATGCAGAGGTATTTGCAATGCGCGCACAAAATGTTGCCGCCTTAAGCCAATTGCCAGCTGAAGGTTTTGTAGCAGGTTCAGACAAAGGTGAGACTGAAGCATTGGCAAAAATCTGGGCGGAGAAAACAGATTTCGATGCCAAAATGACGGCTTTCCAAGACAATGCAGCTAAGCTAGCTATTGCGGCAAAATCAGAAGATAAAGATGCTATTAAAGCGGCATTTATGAACACAGGCAAAAGCTGTAAAGGCTGCCACGACGTCTATAAAAAAGATTAATCTTATTGAGTTAAGTTCAGTTTACCTTTCTCGCTTTAGCGGCTCTTAAGCCGCTAAAGCTCATATCATCTATAGCATCGCGGTAAGAGGTAAAATAAGAAAGTTCGCTGTCACGCCAGCCAATACGCACACTAAAATTAATGCAATAACGTTAGATCTAAACTTAACCTCACCTTTAACTTCATGAGTCACCGATTTATAGCCGGTTATCATCGCGCCAACCAGCTTATCGCCTTTTAAACCATGTACGATGACAGCTAAGACGTGCAGAACAACCAAACCTAACAAGATATTAAAATTACTCTTATGCAACGACGTTAAGGTACTACTGACATCGCTGCTCACAAAACTATAAAGCGGGCCTTCGGTAAAGATATCATCGGTTGCAAATAAACCACTGACAAGCTGAAACAACAAAACCGCAATCATAGTCACCACCATATAACCACCTATAGGGTTATGGCCAATGCTTATATGCTTAGGCTGCTTAACGTATGCCATCACATATCCAGGAGGTTTAACAAAATGACTAAATCGCGACGTATCACTGCCAATGAATCCCCACACCAGACGAAATACAATCAGTACCATCAATGAGTAGGCAAAAACTTGATGCCACCCCATCTCACCATTCTCAGCGGTCCACCACAGCGCACCAAGTAGGACTATCATGGTCCAATGAAATACGCGCGTAGGCAGATCCCATACTTTCACTTTGATTTTACGAACAGGGGTTGAATTGTTAGCAAGCATCTAATTTCTCTAACTACGGAAAATGATGTCACAGATGATATTTGAAGCAATCAGGAGAGGCAAATAGAATTAAGCTTCAGCGGTTATTCAGTCAAATATGAGCCCTTATTCAGAGAAATACAAGCCATTACTAATGTTTATTTAGCAAATTTGTCTAAGGGGTCAAATAAAGAGCGAACAGTAAAAACAGCCCGCCAAAACGTGACACACATCACGTTTTAAGGGTGTGAAATTGGTAATCTGAACTCAAGGAAACAACGAAAGGTTCGACATATGATTAAGATTACCAGTAAAGATTTCGACGTCACAGCACCTATCCGCGAACGCATTGAGAGCCGATTAGAGAAGTTAAGCAGACACGATATTCAGTTAATTAATCCACACATAATCATAGTTCAAGAGAAGCAAGGATTTAAAATAGAAGCTTCAGTTGGTATTCCAAATAATAAACTATTTGCTCAAGCAACAGACAAAGATTTATACGCAGCGATTAATGCCATGGGGCAGAAATTGGAGAAACAACTTAATCGCTTGAACCACAAACCAGAAGGCTTACGCCGCGCAGCAACAGTAGTAGAAACAGAAGCAGCAGACGACTTCGACGATGAATATGACGAAACACTCGATAAGGAGTATGTCGCGTAACTCAGAGGAACACCGATGCAATGTCAGCCCAGACAGCAACTGGAACATTAGCTACCCACGTAGCATTATCATCGGTCACCTCAGTTAGTAAAAATGTGGAGCATAATTAATATTTAAACAATGTGTTAAAACGTCTTTCAATAGCAGGCATAAGGGCGGCAATCATATCAACCCAGATAGTTACTCAGTAACTAAAGGAAATTAGCTAACGAGCTAGCGATGTTGCCATCCCTTGTTATACTTATAAAAGACAGATGTAATATGCTCGTTTAGATGGCTTACACTAGGCAAAGGAGATCGGTACCACTTGAATCAGATTTTGCACAGTAACAAACATAGGCGACAACAATAGCCGTAAAGTTGTTTTAGTAACTACACGGAATTAGCTAACATGCTACTCAAGGTCGCCTCTCTTATAACTGATCGGTTTCTGCTTTTGGGAAACATACGAAATAAGGAGAGATAAGAGTTTTGATATCTGATTTGGTAAGTTATGTAGGCGATATTTGAAGCCAAGCCATACGACATAAAAACGTCGCATTTGGAACACTGCTAATATAATAGCAACTTCGCCTGAGCAATCACTAGGGTTACCTATCCTGCTAGCATAGAAGCCATTTTTGAAAGCTAGTCATCAATAGGGAGGAAAGCGAAGTTTTGAATGATTTATCCCTGATCCAACTAAGCGCACCCCACGGTGCGCTTTTTCATGCCGATAGCAAACCGATAATTCCTCATATTGCATAATTTTTCATTGACACTCTGCACCGTGCGATCTACTTTGAGGGCTATGAAATTTTTAAACACAATATTTTTTACTTTCTTTTTTATTCCACCCTTCTAGGGAGGCGGAATTTCGGTGTAAAAACGAAAGTAAACATTCCAAAGCCTCCCATTATGGGGGGCTTTTTGCTTTATACCCTTAATCAAGAATTGTTCAAAAATAGAGGACAGCATGACGAAACCACATCCCTTGAATCACACCCGGGAACAGATCACCGCGCTCGACAATGAACTTCTCGCATTATTAGCAAAGCGTCGTGATTTGAGCCTAGATGTAGCTCGCAGTAAAGAGGTGGATATTCGGCCGATCCGTGATACCCAAAGAGAAAAAGAGCTGCTCGCAAGGCTCGTGCAGCAAGGGAGAGAGCAAGGTCTAGATGCTCACTATGTGCTTTCCTTGTATCAGAGCATCATCGAAGACTCAGTGCTCAATCAACAAGCTTACCTGCAAGGCCGAGCAAATCCCGACCTCCAAAAACAGCAATACTCTATCGCGTACTTAGGTGCCCGTGGCTCATACTCCTACTTAGCGGCGACCCGTTACTGCGAACGTCGCCAAGTAACAATGCACGATTTAGGTTGTAAGAGCTTCGATGAAATTGTGCAAGCGGTAGAGTCTGGTCACGCAGATTACGGCTTTCTTCCTATCGAAAATACCTCTTCGGGATCGATAAATGAAGTTTATGATGTCTTGCAACATACCAGCTTAGCCATCGTTGGTGAAACCACCATTGAAGTCGGTCACTGTTTATTAGCCAAACCGGGCTGCACGCTTAAACAGATAAAAACGGTTTACGCCCACCCTCAACCCATAAGCCAATGCAGTCGATTTCTCAGTCAACATGGCAATGTCAAATTAGAGTACTGCTCAAGTAGCGCCGAGGCGATGGAGAAAGTCACCGAGTCCCAGGATGATAGCGTTGCGGCAATTGGCAGCGCCGAAGGCGGTGCTCTGTATCAACTTGAAGCTATTGAACAAGAGCTGGCTAATCAAAAAATAAATCAGAGCCGATTTATTGTCGTCGCACGAAAAGCGATTGCAGTTCCCTCGCAACTACCAGCCAAGTCGACATTAATTATGGCTACAGGACAAAAACCGGGAGCATTAGTCGAGGCATTGTTGGTGCTAAAAGCACATAACCTCAATATGAGTAAATTAGAGTCTCGTCCAATTCCTGGCACCCCATGGGAGGAGATGTTTTATCTAGATCTTGATGCCAACCTTGCCGATGAATCAATGCAAAAGGCATTAAAAGAACTTGAACGGATCACCCGTTTTATCAAGGTGCTGGGTTGCTACCCCTGTGAAACGGTTAGTCCTACCCAACTCACTAACAGCCAGTTAATGATTGAACCAACCACCAGTCGCCAGCCTCAACCGCTAACATCGGTGACATCGCAAACAGAACAGCCTCGCTACAGTAAAGCCAATAAGCATACCGCTACTGAAGTTGTCCATGGATTACTTGCTATTGGCAGCCAACATTTTGGTGCCATCGCACAGATAGATTTAGCAGCAACCAGCGGCAGTGCTAATCAAATAGCGAGCCAAATAAAGGAAGCGGGGTTTCAAGGCGTTAATATAACGGGAATAAGCCAAGCACTCGATGCAGATATGCAGCTTAGTGACCTGACCCGAGCACTCAGCCAGTTTGACCTAGCCTGTATCATTGCCGTTGAGCAAGAGCTAGACCTAAAATTAGCCAGCGACCATGCAGATCTGTTGTTAATCACCGGAAAAGAGATGTTTAATAAACCGCTACTGAAAAAAGTCGGTGCTATGCATAGTCCCATAATCTTGGAGCGCAATACTATGGCGAGTGTCGAAGAATTTCTGTCAGCGGCAGAGACGATTCTGACCAAAGGCAATCAGCAGCTAGTGCTATGTGAGTCAGGCATTCGCACCTTTAATGATGCACTCATGCCGGCGCTGGACCTTGCTGGACTTGTGAACATCAAAGCTTTGAGTCACCTGCCTGTGATCATTAATACCAGTTACGCCTGCGCACCTGCAACGGTCAATGCCCAATCTTTAGCAGCTAAACAGCTAGGTGCCGATGGATTGATCTCGCTTATCGATGCAACCCAAGATCTGCCCACCCAGTTGCAGCAACAAAACATCACCCTCAGAGCGATTTACCAATAGACAATAAAAAAGAGGACCTAGGTCCTCTTTTTTATATCGTTTGGCCATCGAGCAGTTGCAGCCAACCTTTAATTATTCGGTGACAGAACCATAAAGCACCTAATATAACTAAGCATATCGCTATCCACACCTGCGTCACCATAGTCGCTAAAATGATAATAGATAGCATTGTCACTATTGACCAACGCTGCCAACGAATATGCGAATAGAGAAGCGGACTCATATGATCTCTTTTTTGAGTAACATTAATCAATAAGCCCAACAACGGCGGTAACAATAACAGCGGAAACGCTGCCATCATGGCATAAAGCAGATGCCCTAAGCTATGGTCATCAATAGCGACACTGGGTGAAGTGGTCGAATGCATAATTGGCGACTCCATATAGTGCAAAATAGCAGTTCTACCTTAACCATACTTTGTCACTTACTATTGCGCAAATTTCCTCATCGAATAATATCGGTAAAAACCCCCGATTTAGAGATGCTCCCAATGCACACTAGCCATTTAACGATAACAACACATCTGATTTAAGTGTTGTTGAGCACGCTAAGATGTAACCTTGCTCAATCTCACCTGGAGTTAATGTCATCGAGCTGCTTGATTGTGTTTCACCGCGCTCAACTTTGCACTTGCACGCCCCGCATACACCAGAACGACATGCGGCAATAATAGGTAAGCCTTCGGCTTCGATGCCTTCCAGTACTGTTTGCTTTGCGGACAGTGGCGTCTTAACATCCCCGATATGTAGCATAAATTTGGCTGAGTCAGCCACTGCCGCTGAAGGTAAAGGCACAACAGGTGCATCGCCAAAGCTTTCTTGATGATAACGGCTCATATCGAAACCCGCTTGCTCAAGCATAGTTTTAACCGCCTGCATATAAGGTGCTGGGCCGCAGACAAATATGGTTCGCTCTTTATAATCAGCCACCGCAGAGACTAAAGAAGCTAACGATATACGTCCTTGGTAGGTATCGGTGTCGTTAATCTCTCCCTCCTCTAGGCAATAGGTTAACGAGAAGTGCTCATTGCGCTGTGCTAACTGCTGCAGTGGTTGGTAAAAAATCAGATCTTGTGGCGATTTAGCACTATGGAAAAACGCTATATTACTGCCTACCTGTGTATCGGTCAGCCAGCGAGACATTGAATACATAGGGGTTATTCCGCTACCCGCACTTAAAAACAGATACTTATCTGCATTAATATCCACCAAATTAAACGCACCATCGGGTCCGCGAGCAGTAACACTATGCCCAGGCTGCAGATGATCCACTAAGTAATTTGACGCCACTCCGCCCTCTATCCGCTTTATAGTTACCACGATAGAGTAAGGACGAGAAGGTGATGAAGAGATGGTGTAGCTGCGCCCAACGGCTTTACCATTAATGTTAAGCATTAAGGTGATAAACTGCCCAGGCTTAAAGTGGAATTTGACACTCTGTTCGCCCTGAAAGCGGAAACTGGTGACATCATGTGTTTCTTGCCAGCGCTCGACGCATCTTAAACGCACTTCGCCATGCTGCCAGGTCGCTGAATGATATTGTTGGCTATTCATTAAGAGAGTTACCCTGAAAATAGAACGCCTATGACTTTAGTCATAGGCGTTTAAACGAGTTATGCGACGCTGAGGATTTCCTTGAGATCGGCTTCGACAGTCGTTGTGGTCCGTAGACCAAACTTGTCTTCTAAGATCTTAGCCAGATTTTCAGTCAAAAATGCAGGCGCTGTCGGGCCAGTACGGATGTTTTTGACTCCCAGCGATAGCAGAGTCAACAAGATCACAATCGCCTTTTGTTCAAACCATGATAGAACCAAGCTCAGTGGCAGTTCGTTGATCTCACACTCAAACACTTCTGACAGTGCAATCGCTAGCTGAATTGCCGAGTAAGCATCGTTACATTGACCGATATCCAATAAACGCGGAATACCGTTAATGTCGCCAAATGCAAGCTTATTAAATTTATACTTACCACAACCTAAGGTCATAATAATGGAGTCTTTTGGCGCCGCTGTTGCAATATCAGTAAAGTAGCTACGCTCAGACTTATCACCATCACACCCCCCCACAAGGAAGAAGTGTTTAATTGAACCATTTTTCACATTCTCAACCACGGCAGGCGCAGCAGCCATTAACGCATTTCGAGCAAAACCTATGGTGATAAGATGGGGGATCTCATCATAGATAAAGCCTTCTAGCGATAAAGCTTTATCGATCACTGCGGAAAAATCTTCTCCTTCGATATGCGTTACCCCAGGCCAGCCAACAATGCTGCGAGTGTAAATACGGTCGGAGTAATCACCAACGTTTGGATCGATAATACAGTTAGAGGTCATCACTACCGCACCAGGGAAGTTAGCAAACTCTTTCTGTTGATTCTGCCACGCGCTGCCGTAGTTACCGACGAGGTGTGGATACTTTTTGAATGCGGGATAAGCCAGCGCGGGTAACATTTCACCATGGGTAAAGACATTAATGCCCTTACCTTGCGTTTGTTCCAAAATCAGCTCTAAATCTTTCATATCATGGCCAGAGACCAAAATAGCTTTGCCTTTCACTGCTACCGTGTTGACTTGCGTTGGCTCAGGATGACCAAATGATGCTGTTTCACCAGTATCAAGCATCGCCATTACTCGATAGTTCAGCTGGCCAATCTCCATTGCGGTTGCAAAAAGTTTGTCGGCATCCTCTGAATCTGAGCCAAGAAACGCCATGATCTCATGAAAGCTAGCGGCAACGTCGCTATCGGTTTGCTCAAGAACACGGGCATGCTCCATGTAGGCCGCAGCGCCTTTTAGGCCATAAAGACAAAGTAAACGCAGACCCATAATATCTTCATGAACACTCTCTTTACCGCGGTTAGGCGCAGCTTGAACGGCTTGAGCAAGCATTTCAGGTTTCGATGTCGCCAATACCAATGAAGCCGCAGGAATGAGACTATCAATCGCTTTACCTGACTCAGCGCAAGCACTTTCATAAGCTGCTTTTAATCGGTTGCGGTAGAGGTCGGCTTGATTCACATAATCGATGAGGCGATCGTCATCAAAGTTGACGTTAGTCAGTGTGGCGAAAAAAGCTTTAGGAACAAAGTTATCAACTTCACTATCAATAATATCAAACTCTCTTGCCTTAACCGCATAGGCTGAAACGCCCTGAAGCAAGTAGATCAATAGGTCCTGCAGATCTGAAGTATCTGACAACTTTCCGCACATGCCTTGGGAATAACTACAACCATTACCTGCTGGGGTTCTAATCGTTTGCTCACACTGAATACAAAACATTACAACTACTCCTATTTTTAATCATGCTTTTATTTTGCATGTTTTAAGGGAGTCTACTGCGCCTTTGTCATCAGCTAAAGCGATTTATTGGATCAATGCGACAAACTATGAGGCAGATCAAATTAGCAAAGGCGCAACTAAGTAAGGAACTTTACAGCACCAGAACACAAGAAATATAAGGAGAAAAGGACAATAATTTGCTTAAATCCCATAAAAAGGCCTGAGCTAGATAGCGTTAATCTAAGCTCAGGTTTTAGACTAAAGTTCGGTATCGATAAATAGACTGACTGGCAATAACTAGCCCGCTTTCATATCATTAACCGATTGCAACATCGCGCGACTCTCTCGCTGAAATTGCGGTGCAAAATCACCAAACCAATTGGCGACTTCTTCAAACTGATCGATAAAGCCTTGACGATTTCCAGACTTTAATAACTCCAACGCTTGGCTGTAATTATCTAAATAATCACCGATCGCCGTCAGGCTTTCGCGCTGAGCATAGATAATATCGGCATAAAGTTCAGGACTCTGAGCAAAAAGACGCCCCACCATCGCCAGCTCTAAACGATAAATTGGTGAGCTAAACTGCAATAGGTTATCGATATCTGCCGCTTCTCGATAAAGGTTGAGACCATAAACAAATGATGAAAAGTGACGCATCGCCTGCACTAATTGCATCGCCTTGTCATGCTTTTGCGCATCAGCCTCAACCAGACGTGCTCCCCAAATCTTAATCTGCTCCATCAACCATTGATAACTTTCTTGACCACGACCATGACAGACAACAACAACTTGCTTAGCAAGGCTGCCTACATCAGGGCCAAACATTGGGTGCAGACCGACCACAGGGCCTTTGTGCACCGTTAGCATCGCATCAAGCGGTTTTGCCTTAATTGATGTTAAGTCGGCTAAAATGCAGGACTCAGGCAATTGCCCTAGTTTGCTTGCAATCAGCTCACAGGTGATACTTATAGGCACAGTCACTATCACTAAACCTGCACCATCAAAAATCGCTTCAGCACGCTGCCAGTCATCTTTGTCTAACGACTTCACTTGATAGCCTGATAAACGCAACATCTGACTAAACAGGCCGCCGAGCTTACCTTCACCACCAACAATAACCACATGGCCCAGGTCAGCTTTCACCTGCTTAAAGCCAACATCTTTCTCATTAAGGTAAGACTCTCGCATTAAACGACGTAGAATATCCTCAATTAGCTGCGGAGAAACATTCATGTTCGCCGCTTCTTCACGACGCTTTGCCAGCATAGAGGCTTCGCGTTCTGGCGCGTAGATGGGAACACCGGCAGCATGTTTAACAGCTCCAACCTGACCAACTAAATCGAGTCGTTTACGCAGCAGGTGCAATAACTGCTGATCAACATTATCAATATGCCCGCGCAGCTTTTCTAAATCATCGGTTGTCTTTTCATTCATTTGTGGTTTATCCATCAAGCGTTTACTGCCTTGAGCATATCAAATCTTGTCGGTAAAACCGATGCCAATTGTGCAGCACCTTGCCGAAGCAATTGCTCAGTAGTCTGCCAATTGATGCAAGCATCGGTGACCGAGACCCCGTAAGCCAATTCATGCAAGGGTTTATTGCTACTTTGGTTACCTTCGTTAAGGTGACTTTCTAGCATAACGCCAATAATAGACTGATTACCTGAAACTATTTGATTAAACACATCTTGGCAAACAGCAGGCTGTTTACTGTGGTCCTTAGAAGAGTTGCCATGACTGCAGTCAACAATTAGACGAGCATTAAGTTTGGCAGCATGCAGCTGATGTTCGCACTCTGCCACACTCGCTGCATCATAGTTTGGCGTCTTACCGCCACGTAAAATTACATGTCCATCTGGATTACCTGCGGTTTGCAGTAGCGCGACCTGCCCCTGTTGGTTGATCCCCATAAACCTGTGACCGCTGGCAGCCGACTCTAACGCATTAATTGCTACCCCCAGTTTACCATCGGTGCCATTTTTAAACCCAACAGGCATAGAAAGGCCTGAGGCCATCTCTCGGTGAGTTTGCGATTCAGTAGTACGGGCACCAATCGCTGACCAAGTCACTAACTCCGACAGATACTGTGGACTAATCGGATCGAGTGCTTCTGTTGCGACAGGGAGTCCGAGCTCTGCTAACCAAATCATTAGCTCTCGCGCCATTTGAAGCCCTTTTGGGACGTCAAATGACTCATCCATATCTGGGTCGTTTATCATGCCTTTCCAACCAACGGTTGTACGCGGCTTTTCAAAATACACACGCATCAAGATGTAGAATTCATCTTGTAATTCATCATGAAGTGTTTTTAGTTTAAGGGCATATTCTTTGGCTGATTCGATGTCGTGAATCGAGCAGGGTCCGCTGACCACTAATACTCGGTTATCCCGCTTATGAACGATATCGGCCACTGTTTTACGAGCATTCAACACATATTGATAGGCTGCAGTGGATAGAGGTAGTTGCTGCTTTAACTCTTCTGGCGTTACCAATACTTTTTCAGAACTAATATGGACATTGTTAATAGTGTCTTGCTGCATACCTTTCACCAACTTATCTATGTTAATCACTCACTAATCTGTCTAAATGTTATCGACGTAGACACCCTGCAATACTGTAATGGTACACCATTACGACTGAGAGCTAACTATGCCAGCGGATCACCGTCAGATCAAGTGGAAATTCTCATCAATAGCAAAATTCAACTTAAATGGTATTTTGGAGCTTGGGAGCTTGGGAGCTTGGGAGCTTGGCAGATTTTCAGCTTCACCTGTTCAAAGGCAATCTATTGTAATGCTAATCAGTATAAAGCACTTATGCTAAACAGCATTTATGCTTGCCCTAAAACACAAAAACCCGCCATAAGGCGGGTATTTGTGCGAACACTGCATCTTGTTTTACTTGAAGCAGTTGCTTACTTAGCAAGCTTCTCACGGATACGTGCAGATTTACCTGAACGATCACGTAGGTAGTAAAGCTTAGCACGACGTACACGGCCGCGACGCTTAACTTCGATGCTAGAGATGATTGGGCTGTGAGTTTGGAACGCACGCTCAACACCTTCACCATTAGAGATTTTACGTACTGTGAATGCAGAGTGCAGACCACGGTTACGTTTTGCGATTACAACGCCTTCAAAAGCCTGTAGACGCTCTTTACCGCCTTCAACAACACGTACTTTAACAACTACAGTGTCACCTGCACCAAACTGTGGTACGTCTTGCTTCATTTGCTCATCGTTGAGCATTTTAATGATGTTATTCATGAATAAACTCCATACTAGGTATAACTGATCAGTCTTTCTCACCAACTTGGGTGGATTTAACAAACTCCGCTAATAGCTTTGTTTGTTCGTCAGTCAGAGCTAGATTTTCAAATAATTCTGGTCGTCGTAACAAAGTTCTTCCGAGACTCTGTTGCAGACGCCAGCGTCTAATATGTTCGTGGTTACCACTTAACAACACTGCCGGTACGTCAATACCATCTAAGCTTTCAGGTCGAGTGTAGTGGGGGCAATCCAGTAACCCATCAGAGAAGGAATCCTGCTCTGCTGATGCTTGCTTTCCAAGAACCCCTGGAACCAAGCGTGATACTGAATCAATCAGCGTCATCGCTGGCAATTCACCGCCCGAAAGCACGTAATCGCCAATTGACCACTCTTCATCCACTTCTGCTTGAATAATGCGTTCATCGATACCTTCGTAGCGACCACACACTAAAATCAAACTCTCTGATTTAGCTAACTCTTCGACGCCTTGCTGTGTCAGCTTGCGTCCTTGAGGAGAAAGATAAATCACCTTCGCCTTATCTCCAGCAGCCGATTTGGCTGCGTGGATAGCATCACGTAGAGGCTGCACCATCATTAACATCCCAGGTCCACCGCCGTAAGGTCGGTCGTCCACTGTGCGATGTTTATCATGGGTGAAATCACGAGGATTCCACGTTTGCAACTCCAGCAAACCGTTGCTAACGGCCCGACCCGTTACACCAAAGTCTGTTACGGCACGAAACATCTCTGGAAACAGGGTTACTACCCCTAACCACATCTGTTGTCCCTCGACTTAGAAGTCCGGATCCCAATCCACTAAAATTTGTTTTTCCGTTAGGTTCACCTCAAGGACGAACTGCTCGGTAACAAAAGGAATCATACGTTCCGTTTTGCCAAAACCATCTTTTGCGTTAGCTTTAACAAGTAGCACGTCGTTTGATCCTGTTTCCACGATCTGTTCAACTTTGCCCATGTTATAGCCTTTGGTATTCACTACGTCACAGCCGATTAAGTCACGCCAATAGAACTCGTCTTCTGGCAACTCTTTCATCAACTCTGCAGGAATGGCAATCTCACAATTAGTGAGCATTTGCGCTTGGTCTCGAGTGGAAACACCTTCAAGTTCGGCAATTAATGCCTTCCCCTGAAAACGCCACTGTTCAACCTTAACCTCACGCCATTCGCCTTGCTCTTTAACCAACCAAGGTGAATAACTAAAAATGTCTTCGACAGAATCGGTATAGCTAGTGATCTTCAACCAACCTTTAATGCCGTGACTGGCGCCTATTTTGCCCAGTACAACAGGTTCTTGGTGACTACTCATCAATCTATACCTTAACGCTATTAAGCAGCAGCTTTACGAGCGTCTTTGATCAACTTAGCTACACGTTCTGTAGTAGCTGCACCGTTAGAAACCCAGTGCTCAACACGATCAAGATCTAAGCGTAGGCCTTCTTCTTGGCCACGAGCCAATGGGTTGAAGAAACCAACACGTTCGATGAAACGACCGTCACGAGCATTGCGGCTATCTGCAACAACGATGTTATAAAATGGACGCTTTTTTGCGCCGCCACGAGCTAAACGAATGGTAACCATGCGTCTTTATCCTCTAATGATTTACCCTTTAAATGGGGCAAAAATAAAAACTGGAACCCCGTGTTCGCGAAGAGTCCCAGATAGAAAGCCGCACGATTCTACCTGAATCGGCGACGAATGCAACGTTTTTACACAAAAATAGAAAGCCCATGAAGGGGGGGAACCACTTCACGGGCTTAGTTAACTCTTTAAAAATAAGATGTATTAACGGCCAGGCATTTTCATGCCTGGGGGCAACATGCCACTCATGCCGCGCATCATTTTTTTCATGCCGCCTTTCGCCGACATCTTCTTCATCATTTTTTGCATCTGAGTAAACTGTTTCAATAAACGGTTTACATCTTGGATCTGGGTACCTGACCCCATGGCAATACGGCGCTTACGAGAACCTTTGATGATATCTGGACGCTTACGCTCAGCAGCCGTCATGGAGTTGATAATGGCTTCCATCTGACCTGTCATCTTACCATCTTGAACCTGAGCGAGAGCCTCTGGCGGCAATTGTCCAACACCTGGTAGCTTTTCAATCATGTTCATCATGCCACCCATGTTTTTCATCTGTTGCAGCTGCTCACGGAAATCTTCCAGATCAAAGCTACCACCCTGCTTCACTTTAGAAGCTAGTTTCATCGCCTTGTCTTTATCTACCCCGCGCTCAACTTCTTCAATCAGCGATAACACATCGCCCATACCAAGAATGCGAGACGCTACTCGATCGGGGTGGAATGCTTCTAACGCATCGGTTTTCTCACCAACCCCCAAGAATTTAATTGGTTTCCCCGTGATATGACGAATGGATAATGCCGCACCACCACGCGCATCACCGTCGACTTTGGTCAGCACAACACCGGTTAGAGGGAGAGCTTCATTAAACGCTTTAGCCGTATTTGCCGCATCTTGACCTGTCATGGCGTCAACCACGAATAGGGTCTCAATCGGTTTCACTGCGGCATGAAGGGCTTTAATCTCGTCCATCATGCTTTCATCAACGTGCAGACGACCCGCGGTATCGACAATGACCACATCAATGAATTTTAATTTAGCATGCGCGAGTGCAGCATTAACAATGTCGATTGGCTTTTGACTGACATCAGATGGAAAGAACTCCACCTCAACTTCTGTCGCTAAGGTTTCAAGCTGCTTGATTGCCGCTGGACGATAAACGTCGGCACTGACCACAAGAACGGATTTCTTTTCACGCTCACGCAAAAACTTTGATAGTTTGGCGACACTCGTGGTTTTACCCGCACCTTGCAAACCCGCCATCATAATAACCGCTGGCGGCTGAGCCGATAGATTTAGCGCTTCGTTGGCTTCGCCCATGGCGTTTTCCAACTCGCTTTGTACTATCTTAATAAAGGCTTGGCCGGGGCTGAGGCTTTTTGAAACCTCTTGGCCAACTGCGCGCTCTTTTACACTGTTAACGAAGGCACGAACTACAGGCAAAGCAACATCGGCTTCAAGCAGCGCCATGCGCACTTCGCGTAACGTTTCTTTAATATTGTCTTCAGTTAAGCGACCACGGCCACTGATGTTCTTCAGCGTGCGTGATAATCTGTCGGTTAGGTTCTCAAACATTATCGCGTTCTTTACCGTTTAGAATTTACATGATTGGGGCAGTATTATAGCGATGCCCAGATATTATGCTACCGCACAGACCAAGTTATCGCTCTCGATGTTTAGCTTTTATGATAGATAAATGTTCAAAACTTAGGAGTAACGCTCAGAAAGTGCTAATTTTTGTGTGTAAAGCCTCTGCCCAATAACACACTCATCGTGTTATTCTAACTATTAACTTAGGAACATACTGACCCAAAGATGTGGGCAGTATTGCAAAGAAAGCTAACATAACGATAGGTTAATTTTCGATGGTCATTTTTTCGGCTTCAGCCATATTTTTTTATAGTATCGCCCTTGTTTTGGTCGTCAGCCGTCTATTTCATGCCGATGGGCCAAACCGTAAAGCTGTTGCTGGCTTTGCTGCGGTGGCCGTTGTATTACATGCGGCAGCGCTATCTCAGGCCATATTTACCGGAGATGGTCAAAACTTTAGTCTAACCAATGTCATCTCTATGGTTAACTGGATCATCGCGTTTACCTTCACCATTTTAATGTTTAGGTTAAAAGTGATCGTTGTGGTGCCAGTTGTCTATGCCTGCTCGGTTATCTCTGTCGCCCTGCTGTGGCTGCTACCACCTGAGTTTATTACTCACTTTGAGCTCTATCCGGAAGTACTCGCTCATGTGGTGTTATCACTGATGGCCTACAGTGCCCTGATGATTGCAGCTTTATACGCCATACAGTTAGCGATGATCCAGAGCAAGTTAAAGAAAAAACAGTTAATGTTGAGCCCTGCTATTCCTCCCTTAATGACAGTTGAGAAACAACTTTATCATTTAGTGATTATAGGTGTGGTATTACTTAGCCTCTCCTTAGCAACCGGCTTTATCTTCCTTGATGACATGTTCGCTGAAGGCAAGGGCCATAAAGCACTGCTTTCTATCGCAGCTTGGTTCACCTATATCGCTATGCTTGCACAACAATACTGGGTTGGTTGCCGTATCCGCACAGCCGTCATCTATACGCTCACTGGTGCGACATTACTCAGCTTGGCCTATTTTGGCGCTCGAATTGTAAAAGAGCTCATCCTCAGCTAAATATCATACTCTACCTAGGTTTGAGCCCTTATCAAACCTAGGTTCACTTGACACTGCTCAAAAATCGCTGTAATTACTACCCTTTGCAGTTTTATTCTATCTACCAACGCCATAGCGGGGCCACTTTTTGGACGCGATATCCACCAGCGTACTCTTTATCATCCTCTTCATCCTGATCATTATCTCAGCCTACTTTTCTGGCTCTGAAACGGCCATGATGTCACTCAACCGCTATCGGCTTCGCCACCTTGCCAATAATGGTCACAAGGGCGCCAAACGCGCAATTAAACTGCTTGATAGACCCGACAGACTGATTGGCCTCATCTTAATTGGCAATAACTTGGTCAACATTCTCGCCTCAGCCATTGCCACCATTATTGGTATTCGTCTTTTTGGTGATGTTGGGGTGGCAATCGCCACAGGCGTATTAACCCTTGTGGTTCTAGTCTTTGCCGAAGTGACCCCAAAAACCGTTGCGGCGCTGCACCCTGAGCAGATAGCTTTTCCCTCGAGTGTCTTGCTTAAAGTGCTGCTCACGGTATTGTCACCATTGGTAAAAGTAGTAAATTTAATCACCTCTACCTTTTTGCATATTCTGGGTATTCGCTCGGTAAAAGAAGATGATGCATTAAGCCAAGAAGAGTTGAGAACGGTTGTGCATGAAGCTGGTGCACTTATCCCGAGGCGACACCAAGAGATGCTACTCTCCATCATGGACCTGGAGAAAGTAACGGTCGAAGATATTATGATCCCCCGCTCAGAACTCTATGCCATCAATATTAATGATGACTTTAAGAGCATTAACAAACAAGTGATCCAAAGCCCTCATACACGGGTGTTGTTATACCGAGATAACATTGATGATGCGGTCGGCTTTGTGCATCTGCGTGACGCACTGCGACTGCAATCGAAAGAGCAGTTCAGCAAGTCCTCCCTACTACGGGCGGTAAAAGAGATCTATTTTGTGCCAGAAGGCACCCCACTAAACGTACAGCTCGCAAACTTTCAGCAAAACAAAGAGCGTATCGGTTTAGTGGTTGATGAGTATGGCGATATTCAAGGGTTAGTTACATTAGAGGATATCCTCGAAGAGATTGTCGGAGACTTCACTACCTCTATGGTTACCACCCCAAGTGAAGATATAACTAAACAACCCGATGGGAGTTTTGTTATTGACGCGACTATCAATATTCGCGATCTCAATAAAGAGATGGATTGGTATTTTCCCATTGATGGTCCAAAGACCCTTAATGGATTGATATTAGAGTACTTAGAAGAGATCCCAGAATCTAACACCTCAATGCGACTATATGGTTATCCGTTAGAAGTCGTTGAAGTGGGTGAGAATATGGTTAAGTCAGTTAGAGTGTTGCCACAACACTACAAAGCGCCGAAAGCGAGTAAACGTTAGCGCTAAACCAACCTATGATGCTTAATTCCTTCCTATAAAAAAGGCGCTCAATGAGCGCCTTTTTTATGATATCCATTTTATTAAGCCGATTTTTTGCTGGCTTCTATTGCCCTTCGCTTAGTGATTGCTAGCGGTGTTATCGTCTTATCCAGTCCCTTCTCTAATCCCAGCATAAAATAGAGTTCTGCCATTAAAAAGAACGGACCAATCAATAACTGGTTTAAATCATCCACAAAAGCAGGTTTAGCCTTTTCGTACTTATGACCAATTAATTGAAAAACCCACCCAATGACAAACACACTCACTGCAATCAACCATGCAGGCTCCATTTGTGACACTAAATATGAGGTGTACAGTACGGGTAAAATAAACAATGCCAAACCCACCGCCAGCTTAAGGTGCAATTTGGCGTAATAGATCAACACGCCGATGGCAAATACACCTGCAACATTAAGCACTAAGGTTGGATCGTCTAACTTTAAAAAACTAATTGGGATAGTGTTTAGCATCACAAATGCAGACCAAATAATCAGTGGAATCCCCACAAAATGGGTCTTTATATTGGTTGGATTAAGGTGAACACTTTTATAAGTGGATAACTGCTCTACAGCGGATTTCATCAATATGCTCCATCATTTTATTATTTTTATTACATCAACCAGTTGTATCTCTACTAGCTATAGCGCCAACAGCTGAGTCCTATACAGACACCTTCAACTGCAGTGAGATGTGACAGCGGCATCATTTAGCCTAACCTAAAGCATTACACATCGCTTTTCTAGAGCAAAACGTTAGGGCTCTGCAACTTTTCACATAGCACTGCTAGCATGTACTTGAAGGTAAGTGGTATTGCGCAGACAAGAATGGTCGTAAGAAGATGGGCAAAGTTTTGAGGGAGAAGCAGATATTTTTTTTAAAAAGTGATTATTGGCAAGTTAACCGACTTGTTGTTAAGACTCAATTATCACCGTCGCTGTGGCATAGTGCTTCTCGTCTGCAATCGACAGATGCCCCTTAATACCACCTAACAAGGCTAACCGCTCGGCCGCACCAGCAGTGAAATTCACTAAAGGCGCACCGTTAGTATCATTACAGACCTCAATATGCTGAAAAGAAACGCCACGGCCAATACCTGTGCCTAGCGCCTTAGCAGCTGCCTCTTTAGCAGCAAAACGCTTGGCTAAATAGCGAGCAGGTTGGGCGGCATTAACGAAAATCATCAACTCAGATTCAGTGAGTACTCGCTTAGCCAAGCGGCACTGTGCAAGCGCAGCATGATCGCCAGCCTTAGGTACTCTCTGCTCGATACGTTCAATTTCAACAATATCAGTACCTAAACCAACAATCATAACCGCTCCTGTAAATGCCTTAGAATGTAAACAACGTACCGCTCAAACTACTCGCCATTACGTCCCGCTATCATCAGCTGCTTCATATCACGCACAGCAGTGTCTAAACCATCAATGGCAGCGCGGGCGATAATGGCATGGCCAATATTGAGCTCATACAGCTCAGGAATCGCTGCTATCGGCTTAACGTTGTGGTAGTGAAGTCCATGACCTGCATTAACCACTAGCCCCTTACCGTGCGCATAGGTGGCCATTTTGGTGATACGCGCCAACTCCAACGTTTGAGCCTCATCGGTTTCAGCATCTGCATAGCAACCGGTATGTAACTCAATCACTGGAGCACCAACGGCGACGGTAGCATCGATCTGCGTCGGATCAGCATCGATAAACAGTGACACTTTAATACCGTGTGCAGTTAAACGTGTTACTGCAGTGCGAATTTTGTCTATTTGGCCTGCGACATCTAAGCCGCCTTCGGTAGTCAATTCTTCGCGCTTTTCTGGCACAAGGCAGACATAAGTTGGCTTAACGTCACACGCAATATCCAACATCTCTTCAGTTACTGCCATCTCGAAGTTCATGCGGGTTTTTAGAGTTTTAGCAAGCAGATAGATATCACGATCTATGATATGACGTCTATCTTCTCTAAGGTGAACCGTGATCCCTTCAGCGCCCGCGTGTTCGGCTACCGCAGCAGCGTGCACAGGGTCTGGATAGTTTGTGCCACGGGCCTGACGTAAGGTTGCGATATGATCAATGTTAACGCCCAAATGAATACGGCTCATGGAGTGTCCTTTAGTTTGTAGGGTTGTTTGCGCTTATTGTACTTACGCCAAAGGGAAAAACCAGTTGAAACTGCTTAGGTTCGACGCAAATTACGTATGATACGAGGATTTCTTAACGCCCTTGTTAAATAACGCGCGCGATTTAAGAGGTTTGTCGCCCAATATGATAGACAGCAATTGCCGCATCAGTAACTTGGCCTGTTTAAAATGGACCTCTTGTAGGCAACCTGTTTCCAGCGCCAATAACATCTCACCGCTATAATGGTTAGTTTTTGGCCCGAGAGCCGTGCTAAAGCCCTCTTCTGAAAGAATACGGTAGTAAAAGTCTGCCACTATCGGCGCCTGCTCTATGTCACTATTCAGCGACGGCATAACCCCTAACTCTTTAAGTAACTCCACCTCAAAATAGCGTAATTGTGCTTGGCTAAAGCCTGCTGCCATTGCCATTAAGGTTTTATGGTAAACAAAGAAAAACTGTTCGCCACCATGTTCCACACTTAAACAACGCACCAGCAGTTCATTGAGATAAAACCCAGCAAAACTTACATCGCCAATTAACGGCACAGGTGGGCTTGCGGCTTCCACTTGATAGAGGTTTTTCAGGGTGCTTCGGCCCGACAGCTGAAACAGTAATGGTTGGAAGGGTTGTAAAATGCTCTTAATCGATGTTTTTCCATTGCCGACACGTGCAACACAATCAATTCGGCCTTGACCATCGACCAATAAATTAACGAGCACGCTAGACTCTTTATAAGGACGAGTATGTAGTACATAGCCTCGCAGCATTAACCCAACTCTCATAATGAACGGTAAAAACAATAAAGGCCAAGATAATCAATCACAACCTTTGTTGCAATCCACCATCTCAGCCTTTGATTAATGAGTTATTTTGACGTTATTCTTCGCCATAACCCAATGACCGTAGTGCACGCTCATCATCAGCCCAACCAGATTTCACTTTGACCCACACCTCTAAGAACACCTTATTATCAAACAAGACCTCCATATCAAGACGTGCTTGGGTGGCAATAGTACGAATACGTTCACCTTTGTTACCGATCACCATCCGCTTTTGGGTTTCTCGCTCAACCAAGATTAAGGCATTAATCTGATAGACGCCATTTTCCATCATCTTAAACTGTTCAATCTCAACGGTTGCGTCATAGGGCAGTTCGTCCCCTAAAAAGCGCATCAGTTTTTCACGGACAATTTCAGACGCCATGAACTTTTGCGAGCGGTCAGTCACGTAATCTTCTGGGAAGTAATGCGGTGACTCAGGCACAGACTCAATGGCCATATCCATAATGCGCTGTACGTTGGTCCCTTGGGTTGCCGAAATCGGTAAAATCTCATCAAACTCAAATTTGGCCGAAAGTTCCTGCAGATGCGGAAATAGCGCTTCTTTATCTTTGATGTTATCCACTTTGTTGATGGCCAGCACGGTTTTGCGGCCATCGTCGCGACTCTGTAACTTTTTCAGCACCATCTCATCATCAGCAGTCCAGTTGAGGCCGTCGACCACAAAGACCACTAGGCTCACTTCAGCCAACGAGCTTGCCGCCGCACGGTTCATCAAACGGTTGATGGCGCGTTTCTCTTCGATGTGCAGACCCGGCGTGTCAATAAACACCACCTGACGTGGCCCAACGGTATGGATCCCCATAATGCGATGGCGTGTTGTCTGTGGTTTCTTAGAGGTAATGGAGATCTTCTGCCCCAGCAACTTATTCAGTAATGTCGACTTACCGACATTGGGTCGTCCCACGATAGCAACCATGCCACAGTAGGTCACATCATATTGACTACCACTGGCACCGCTATTCATACGCGCCAATAGTTCATCTAAACTTGGCTCGTTACTGCCTTGCGGTTGCTCTGGTTTGTTACTCATCGTTTAATACGCTCCAACACTTCTGCTGCGGCAATCTGTTCCGCTTTTCTGCGTGAATTGGCAATACCAATCACTGCATCTTTAAGTTGCTCAACTTTACACTCAACGGTAAAAGTTTGCGCATGGGCTTCGCCACTGATATTAACAACCTTGTATACAGGTAGCGGTTTTTTAAAGCCCTGAAGTTGTTCCTGCAGCAGGGTTTTGGGATCTTTTTGGTTAACGGGTTCAATCGTCGCCAAACGACTCTTATACCAGTTTAATACTAACGCACGGCAAACTTCGATATCTGAGTCGAGATAGATAGCACCAATAATGGCTTCCACTGCATCGGCCAAAATCGATTCGCGGCGAAAACCACCACTTTTTAATTCGCCAGGCCCTAATTTTAGGTAATCACCTAACTTAAACTCTTTGCCTATTTCAGCCAACATCTTGCCGCACACTAAAGTCGCACGCATACGACTCAAATCGCCCTCAGTTGCCTTTGGAAACTGATGGTACAAGGCATCTGACACCACAATAGAGAGTATCGAATCACCCAAAAATTCTAGCCGCTCATTGTGCTTACTGGCCGCACTTCTGTGGGTTAATGCTTGTTCCAATAGCGCAATATTATTGAACTCATAGCCTAAAGTTCTGCACAAACGTGGAAAATTCTTAATCGGTTCCATGTTACACAATACCGCCTACACGATTAAAACGAACGCCTGTTGGGATCCACGTTGGCAAGAAATCGGCTTTACTACGCTCAAATTCGAAGCTAATCCAAATAGCCACGGCTTTACCAACAAGATTCGCTTCAGGTACAAAGCCCCAAAAACGAGAATCTGTACTGTTATCACGGTTATCACCCATGACAAAATATTGTCCTTGAGGCACGACAAACTCACCAACTGACAGATTTTTCTCACGGTAATAATAGGATGTTGGCTCACCACGACCGGGATTAATTAAGATGTCATGAGTCACATCACCTAACTGCTCTTTGTAACGCAGAAGCGGGATATTATCTTGGTTAAACTCACCTTGGTTAACGCCAACACGCTCAATCTTCACAAGCTTAGGACAATCAGTTTCGCCCGTCGGACACGCTTTTTGAATATAGAGATCTTTATTGCGATAAACGATGCGATCGCCAGGTAAACCGACCACACGCTTAATGTAATCAATCTTTGGGTTTTCTGGGTATTTAAACACAGCTACGTCGCCGCGTTCAGGCTTGCCCGTTTCCACAAGCTGACTACGCCAAACCGGATCTTTCAATCCGTAGGTAAACTTCTCAACTAAAATAAAATCACCAACAAGCAGTGTCGGCATCATAGAGCCCGATGGTATCTGGAAAGGCTCGTAGATGAATGAGCGTAAAATCAATACAAAAGCGATCACTGGAAAAATGGAACGCGACGTTTCGACAATCGCCGACTCACGTACAATTTTTTCAGCACTCTCTTCACTGATATCCGCTTGTCCCGCTTGAGCAATTGCCAATTTTTGCTGACGTTTAGGCGCCAACACAAAAGCATCAAACATCCAGATTAACCCACTGCCTAAGGTCACCAAGACTAAAATAAGGGAAAAATAAGCTGCCATAGCTAACTAACTCCTGAAAAATAAGAATATTGGCATAAGACTCGTTATCTTACGCACGAATAACTCATTTATACTTTAACAACGAAAGCGCCGCAAACCGCGGCGCTCCATATCAATCACTATTAACAAATATTAACTCAAAAGTTGCTATTCGTTCAGCTTAAGCACCGCAAGGAAGGCCTCTTGTGGCACTTCAACGTTACCCACCTGCTTCATGCGTTTCTTACCCTCTTTCTGCTTATTAAGCAGTTTCTTCTTACGCGATACGTCACCGCCGTAACATTTAGCCGTTACGTCTTTACGTAGCGCTTTAACCGAAGAACGGGCAATAATTTGGCTACCGATAGCCGCCTGAATGGCGATATCGAACATCTGGCGTGGAATAAGCTCTTTCATCTTATTCACCAAGGCAAGACCTTGGTAGCGCACATTCGTCTTATGCAAAATCATCGCTAACGCATCGACGCGGTCACCGTTAATCAACACATCAAGACGTACCATGTCTGCAGGCTCAAAACGCTTGAAGTTATATTCAAGCGACGCATAACCCCGACTGGTTGACTTTAGGCGATCGAAGAAATCCATCACAACTTCAGCCATTGGCATATCATAGGTGATCGCCACTTGATTACCGTGGTACACCATATTCGTTTGCACACCACGCTTTTCAACACAAAGGGTGATCACGTTACCTAAATACTCTTTAGGCACCAAAATGTTGGTTTCAACAATCGGCTCACGCATCTCTTCGATATTATTCAGTGCTGGCAGATCTGACGGGTTGTCAACGTAGATAGTGTCACCTTTGGTGGTCACTACTTCGTAAACCACTGTTGGCGCAGTCGTGATCAGGTCAAGATTATATTCACGCTCTAGACGCTCTTGAATAATCTCCATGTGCAGCAGACCGAGGTAACCAATACGGAAACCAAAACCAAGCGCTGATGATGTTTCTGGCTCAAAAAACAGCGATGCATCATTAAGGCTTAATTTATTGAGTGCATCACGGAAGTTTTCATAGTCATCAGTTGAAATAGGGAAAACACCGGCATAAACCTGCGGCTTAACCTTTTTAAAACCAGGTAGCGGCTTTTCTGCACCATGCTTGGCTAAGGTTAAGGTATCCCCCACTGGCGCACCGTGGATCTCTTTAATACCCGCAATAACAAAACCAACTTCGCCAGTGTTCAATGCACCAGTATCGGTTTGTTTCGGTGTAAAAATGCCAACACGATCAGCGGTGTGAGTTTGACCAGTCGACATTACTTTAAACTTATCGCCTTTCTTCAGCGAACCGTTCTTAATGCGCACCAGCGATACAACCCCCAGATAGCTGTCAAACCAAGAGTCAATGATCAGCGCTTGCAGCGGCGCTTCTGGATCGCCCTCTGGTGGTGGAATTTGTGCAACAATTGTCTCTAGGACTTCGTTAATCCCAACACCGGTTTTAGCAGAGCAACGCACAGCATCGGTGGCTTCAATCCCAACGATATCTTCAATCTCTTCGGCTACGCGCTCAGGATCAGCTTGCGGTAGGTCAATCTTATTCAAGATTGGCACCACGTGTAGATCCATTTCCAATGCGGTATAACAGTTTGCTAACGTTTGGGCTTCTACACCTTGTCCTGCATCCACGACTAACAGTGCGCCTTCACAGGCCGCAAGTGAACGCGACACCTCATAGGAAAAATCCACATGGCCAGGCGTATCAATAAAATTAAGCTGATAAGTCTCACCATCGTTCGCCTTGTAATCGAGTGTGACACTCTGGGCTTTAATGGTAATACCACGCTCACGTTCAAGATCCATAGAATCCAAAACTTGCGCCGCCATTTCGCGGTCAGACAAGCCACCGCAATCTTGGATAAGACGGTCAGATAGGGTTGATTTGCCGTGGTCAATATGGGCAATAATCGAAAAGTTTCTAATATGCTTCATTATGCGAAATGACTAAACTCAAGTTGAAAATAATCTAAAAGTGCCGAATTGTACCCGATCAGGCCACTAATACCAATTGGAATCATGCCTAGCGATAAAAATTTGGCAGTAATTAAGGGTTAATTTGATGTGGAAAGCGTCTGTCCCAAACGTCCCAGAATGATGGGCTGGCTATTGGTTTCTAACTTACGCGCCCAGCGCCGTCCTAACAACCATGCACTAACGCCCCCAAGAAGGGCTGCAAGCACAATCAAACCATCTCCTGTAGCAATGTCTAACACAGGAAAAGCAAAACGCGCCACACTCGCGCCCACAAAGAGTCCAAGCAGTGGCAACAGATACACGATCGCTGCCGCTTTAAGAATGACGCTTTCAGGTAATCCTAACTTAAGTAGCTCACCAGTATGGTACTCGCCTTGGGCTTGCACAGAGAATTGCTGAACTTTTGGTGAAAAAGCCTTAGACACAGCAGAGGTGCCACAAGATTCATTGTTCTCACAATGATTACATGCGTTTTTAACTTTAACTTCGACCCTAACCCAACCGTCAGCGTCGCAATCAATGACCTTAGCCACCTCTTCCATCATCAGGTATTTACTCTATGGTAATGCTTTTAGCTATTCGGGTTAAGGTTTCTGCAGGCACTTTACCCACAGCAACCACCTCTGCATTACCAACTCGTTCGGTCGCTAGAGACAGGCCGTTACGGGTCATCAACTCTTCTGGCATGGCTGTATCTCCCGCCCGAGCGACATATACAGAAATGTTGGCTAGCCCGTCACTGAGCGCAATATATTCCACCGATTCATGACTGCCAATCAATCTATGATTATCTTTGACTAGTATTTTAAACCCTTGTGGTAACCATTTAAATTGCCAGTTATCGCCTTTTTCGCGCGTTGGTTGCGCCATAATTGCAGGCCAATCTTGCTTATAGGCTTCGTGTAAAATAGCAGGGGCTTCTTCTAGCACAATCAACTCGACAACCAATATCTGCTCAAGTAACTGTTTATCAAGATTAAGCATGTCATAGCGCAATGGCAGATAAGTATCCATATCAAGCCACACTTGATAGCCATAGCGATTTTCATCGTTTGGGATAATACGCACAAGTTGACTAGGGCGCCCAGCAAGGCGGCTTCTTCCACCTAATACAAACTGGTAGCCTGCTTCTAATACTGAAATATCACCGGCAAATGCTGGCGGTAACACACCTTGAATTCGGTTGGCTTGTACGCTATACGCAGGCTGATCATGCTCAATAAACGTAACGGTATCACCGACTCTGACAGCATTCTTTGGCGGTCCATTTAGATGTTCGAGGAAGGCAACTTCCTGTTGTTCAACTTTTCCGTGGATATAAACGAGGGGACGAATGTGATCCGCTTGCAGCTGGATCAAAGACATTTTGAACTCTTGCCCTTTTAGGGCCAGACTCATATTTTCCAACCAAGCTTTTGCAGACAACTCTTCAGCAGAGCTGGGCAGAGCAAGGACAATCAGGGCCAACCAGATAAGACGCAAGCTAACTCCTTAAAAAATGCACCCCCTTGTACTGCAATTTAGCAAGCACAAGGGATTGTAATAGCTTCTAGTGATTCACCGGAACCGGCACTAAGTCACTATTGTCCTCTATTTTGTCACTATTATTCAATCTTTGTTGGAGCATATGATCTTGAATGTAGGTATTAATGCGATGACGCTGCTCCATCATTTGATCGTTAGTGAAGCTTTGATTCTGTTGCACTGGCCCCGTTTGCAAGCTGACTGGCGACGCGCTACCAATCAATGGACGCGTATTTAATACAGGTAAAGGCGACGCGTCGATTTCTGGCGATTGATTATAATTTTGCACACCAACGACAGCGACTAATGCAACACTTGCAGCGATGGCATACTGCCCAAACTGCTTAAACATTGGAATCACATTGGCTAACTTCTTCGTCGCGACATCAGTCTGCGGCGCAGCTTTTGGCGCGATAATCGTAGGTTCGTTTTCAATAGCTGCAGCAATGTTGGCACTCAAGTCGAGATCGAGCATCTTGGGCAGTTCGCCACGCATTGCATCACCTATGATGTGATAATCACGCCACTGTTCATGTGAATCCGTATCGGCAGCTAATTCAGCCATCATCTGCTTGTCGACTTCGCCATCGACGGCAGCGGATACCCACTCCTGACCTAATTTATCCATTTATCACCCATTCAAATTTAATGAACTTATATAAACTATTTAGCGCTCCAGCAACGGCTGTAGCTGCTTATCAATGGCTTCCCGAGCACGAAAGATCCGCGATCTCACGGTACCCACAGGACACTCCATCACATTAGCAATCTCTTCGTAGCTCATGCCATCAAGCTCTCGCAGCGAGATTGCCATTTTTAACTCTTCAGGCAAGTTGTCTAATGTATTGAAAACCACTTTCTGAATTTCATCTGACAGCATTAAACGCTCTGGAGAGGCAAACTCTTTAAGCGCATCACTGCCATCATAATATTCGGCTTCTTCTGCATCGACATCGTTGGCTGGCGCTCGCCGGCCTTGTGCCACTAAATGATTTTTTGCAGTATTGACTGCAATTCGGTACAACCAAGTGTAAAAAGCACTTTCCCCTCTAAAATTAGGCAATGCGCGGTAGGCTTTAATAAACGCCTCTTGAGCCACATCTGCCACATCGGCCTGATTACGTACATAACGTGATATCAGGTTGATGACTTTACTCTGGTATTTTTGTACCAGCAGGTTAAAGGCGTTTTTATCTCCTTGTTGAACACGTTCAACTAGTTGTTGATCACTTATCTGTCCACTCATCCGAGCCGACTACTCCTAAATCTAAAATGCTGATTTCTCAGTCGCTCGAATCATATTCACATATGTAGACTAGCCCACATCGAAAAAGTTCTAAAAAAATTGGCATTAATTGAATTTATTTTCTAAAGCCACGCCTATATCCATATTTTTCATCATGGTTTAACATAGCCAATACTCGCATAACTTACCATGATACCTGATGAAACAAGTAGTTGAACACCAATCTGACGTTTTGGTTATCGGCAGCGGTGCTGCAGGTCTAACTTTAGCTTTGCATCTCGCTGAAAAAGCAAAAGTTATCTTATTGTCTAAAGGGCCACTAAGCGAAGGGTCCACCTATTACGCCCAAGGCGGCATCGCCTCGGTGTTCGACGCAGAGGATACCATTGAATCCCATGTCGCCGATACGTTAGTTGCCGGTGCGGGGCTATGTGACAAAGAAGTTGTGACCTTTACCGCCGAAAATGCCAAAAGCTCAATGGAGTGGTTGATCCAGTGCGGCGTAGCCTTTGATAAAGAGGAAGGTTTTGAGGGTGACGCTAGTAATGCCCCCTACCACCTGACGCGTGAAGGTGGACACAGTCATCGCCGTATTTTGCATGCTGCAGACGCCACGGGTAAGGAGGTGCAAGTCACATTGCAAGAGCGTGCGCTCACTCACCCTAATATCCAAGTGCTTGAACGTTATAACGCAATCGATTTAATCACTTCTCGAAAACTTAAACGCCCCGGCAACCGCGTACTCGGCGCATATGTGTGGAATCGCGACCAAGAGCATGTTGAAACGGTCAAAGCACGATTTGTAGCCTTAGCCACTGGTGGCTGTTCTAAAGTCTATCAATACACCTCCAACCCGGATATTGCTTCTGGAGATGGTATTGCTATGGCATGGCGCTCAGGTTGCCGCGTAGCCAATATGGAATTCAACCAGTTTCATCCAACTTGCCTCTACCATGCCGATGCTCGTAACTTCCTACTTACCGAGGCACTTCGAGGTGAAGGCGCTTATTTACGTCGCCCAGATGGCAGTCGCTTTATGCCTGAATTTGATGAGCGTGGCGAATTAGCACCGCGAGATATCGTCGCTCGCGCCATTGACTATGAGATGAAACGTCTAGGTTCAGATTGTGTCTATCTAGACATTACTCATAAACCCGCCGATTTTGTGATTAAACATTTCCCAACGATTCACAAGCGCTGTTTGGAACTGGGTATCGATATCACTAAAGAACCGATTCCAGTGGTACCCGCCGCCCATTACACTTGTGGTGGTGTCATGACAGATCTACACGGACAAACCGATCTCAATGGTCTTTATGCTATCGGCGAAGTGGCGTATACGGGTCTTCATGGTGCCAATCGTTTGGCCAGTAATTCACTATTAGAGTGTCTGGTGTTTGCTCGAGCAGCAGGCGAAGATATCGAAAGCCAACTTGAAAAAATCCCAATGCCAGGCGAGCTTCCTGCATGGGATGAAAGCCAAGTGTCTAACTCTGATGAAGAGGTGGTTATTGCCCATAACTGGCATGAATTGCGTTTATTCATGTGGGATTATGTCGGCATTGTTCGCTCTGACAAGCGATTAGAACGTGCCTTGAGACGCTGCGCGATGCTACAACAAGAGATCCAGGAATATTACAGTAACTTCAGGGTCAGTAATAACTTGCTCGAACTGCGTAACCTTGTGCAGGTTGCCGAACTGATTATTCGCTGCGCAATGGAGCGTAAAGAGAGCCGAGGCCTCCACTACAACATAGATCATCCCAATAAGTCAGATGATCCGACCCCAACGATTCTGTTGCCAGATTAACCATGGGCTAACACCAGACGACACAGGTGACGATAACTTGTGTCGTCTAACATGTCTCGCCACACAATCACAAAATGGCTGCTTTGGTCATTTTTAAGTTGAAAAACCACCGCAAATGGGCTCACCCAGAAACGTTTCAGTTGGCAGGAGATGTTAGGCTTGCTGAGTCCCGCCTTGCCCGCTTCATCAATCCAGAAGCTACAATGCCAGGTCTTTAATTGATAAAACTGCCAGCCTAAGTAGCTTAATAGCAGCATCGCACAGGCATAGCGTAAAATGATATACCAAGTGATGGTAAATGATGGCCAAGCAAGAAAGGAGGTTAAACAGATTGAAGTAAAAACGACCAACGACAAGCGTTGGTCGATAGAAGCGGTAATGCTAAAGTTATGGCGCTGGACGACCACGGACTTGTACTATCATCGCGGCAAGCTCTGCATCAGGGCAGGCTTCATGACCCATAAACCATGCAAACAATTCAGGATCTTCACACTCTAATAACCGAATAAAGATGGCTTTAGCTTGGTCAGACAAGCTTTCATATTGAGTCTCAACAAAGGGTTGAAACAACACATCAAGCTCTAACATACCACGGCGGCACGCCCATCTTACTCTGGCAATGTTCATCGTCTCTAACACGCGACTACTCCCTTATCTACTATTGGCGCTAGTGTACCAGCAACCCTTTAGGCTTCACACCGTTTTTATAAACGTTGAACTTGCAAATCTTTACCTGCAAACAGGTCGGTAAAGTCAGTTTCAAGCAAGCGTTTAACTGCTGGATGTTGGATCATTCGCTCGGCAAACATAACATGATAAACCTCTTTAATATCAGTGGTCTCACCCAGTAAGAACATATCATGCGCCAAGATATCTTGCTTATAGATAGAAGGAGCAACAAAAATACCTTGATGAAAATAACCAAAGGCTTTCATCATCGCTGCATCATCAAACTCGCCAAGAATAGTCACGTTGAGGCCATTTTCATCAAACCAATGATGTAACTGCTGGCCCAGAGAAGTTCGCTTACCTGGAATAAGCAACTTACCTAACTCCAAACACTCAGGAAAAGGCTTGTCATATTGCTCAGAAGAGAAGAAAGCGACACCACACTCACCCAACTTTTTCGACAAAATCTCAGGGTACTTAAGAGACTCGCCAGCACAATCTGACAAGATCATATCTAACTTATGAGCACGTAAGCGCTCCATTAAGCTTTCGTGAGTGGCTTCAAAACACGCTAAGTGCATCGAGCCATCGCTTGGCACCACAGATAACAACACCCGACTGGCGAGTGCTTTCGACAACGCATCGGCAATCCCCACTTCAAACAGGATGTTATTATCTTTTTGATAATTTAAGAGGTCCAACATCTCATAGCTAAGGCTGAACATCTTATCTGCATACCGAAATACCAACTCTCCCAGTTCAGTAGGTTCCAGTGATCGGCCCGCTCGTTTAAACAAACTGCCATTTAAGCGGTTTTCCAGTACTCGAATTTGACCAGTAACGGTTTGTGGTGTGAGGCAAAGAGCCTCGGCAGCCTTAGCTACCGAGCCTTTCTTATGAACCATCCAGAAATAATACAGATGGTTATAGTTAAGGTGTGACATCAAATCAATGATTCCAGTTACTGAAGACGCTGACAATCCATCAAGCTATACATCACCGCGTTGAGTTCATCGATATTACTAATACTCCCCTCTGAAAACGCCTCGGCTAATCCGGTAACCAACACCTCTCTGTCGGGGATACGACTTTCACAATAGGTACGGTTAGCTTCTTCAAAACGCTTACCACTGCGATATTTCAGCGCTCTAGATTCATAACCATCAGATTCTATGCGTTTACCTGTGGCATTTGGCTTATACATCAAGGCACCATCGACCACGCCTTCTAGGTAGTAGTGGCACGACACACTGTTGATATCCGTATTACATGCTTCAAGTTGAGTGGCTGATGCGCCAGCAACCATCCCCAATGACAACATTGCAGCGACTATGTGAGTTTTCATACTTTTTCTCCTTTCTCAGGTAGAACCTTCGATAACCAGAAGTAACCGACTACCGCAGACAGAATCGAACCAGTCAAAATGCCTAACCGTGCTACATCACCATACACCTCCCCTTCGCCGACAAAGGCAAGGGATGAGATAAACATCGACATGGTGAAACCTATACCACACATCACTGCAACTGGAGCAATGTGGCGCCAGCCCATTCCCTCAGGAAGTACTGCGAGTTTCAACTTGACAGCAAGATAACTAAAGAACAACACACCAAGTGGTTTACCTAGGAATAAACCTAATGCAATGCCCACTGGTACTGGTGATAATAGATCACTGACGCTCATCCCGCTTAAATCAACACCAGCGTTCGCAAAAGCAAAAATCGGCAGAATCATAAAGGTACTCCAAGGATGCAGGCCATGCTCTAAGCTCTCCGAAGGTGAGCTACCATCTTTGGCTCGTAATGGAATACAAAACGCAATTATAACGCCGGCTAGCGTTGCATGAACGCCAGATTTAAGTACAGCAATCCAAAGAATAAGCCCAACGACACCATAAGGGCCGAGTGCCGTGACTCCTCTGCGATTTAAGGCTATTAATGCCATAATAGCAACCGCCGCTATGATCAAACTAATGGTTGATAAATCAGTGCTATAAAACATAGCAATAATCACCACTACACCCAAGTCATCTATGATTGCCAGTGCAAGTAAGAACACTTTTAGAGCAACCGGTACACGACTGCCCAGCAGCGCCATGATCCCTAGAGCAAACGCAATATCGGTGGCCGCAGGAATTGCCCAACCAACCTGAGTCAGCGAGTCGGAATAGTTAAAAATCAGATAAATCGCGGCCGGAAAAACCATACCACCAATCGCGGCAAACGTCGGCAAAGAGGCCTGTTCACGGCTAGACAATGCGCCTTCAAGTAGCTCACGCTTCACTTCAAGTCCAATAAGCATGAAAAACAGTGCCATGAGTCCGTCATTAATCCAGTGGATTAGTGTTTTATCTATGTCTAGGCTGCCCACACGGATCTGCATCTCTGTGTGTAAAAAGCCCTGATACACTCCAGAAAGTGGCGAGTTCGCCATCAGCATCGCCAACAGGACGGCGCCCATCAACAAAATACCACCTGCAGATTCTTGGCTTAAAAAATTCCTAATAGCCTTTTCCATAACAACACTCCATTAAAACGTAATGTATTGAGTCTAGCGGAATGCAATCGCGCTGAATAATCGTTTGCATCGGCATTAAACATCGGTAATTCCGAAGTATTGAGTGTAGCTAGCTAACACTAAGTAATCAACTAAACATTCTTTGAATGGAGAACGGTGTACTTGAAAAGGTTTATGTGAGTGACTTCACATAAAACAATGAAGTAGGAGTGGCATATTTTTATGCAGTTAAAACAAATAAAGCGCCATTAACTCATCAAGTATAATGTCGCTTTACCTCAGTATTTTCGGGATGTTGTACCAAGATGGCTCAACATGAGTCTAGCCAGTGGGCATTACACCGAAAAAGGATATTTTATCGCTTCGTGATGTTCATAACCGATGACCTCAAAATCATCCATGGTCACCCAAGTTTCAATGTCATGCAAAGACTTGATGTCAGGATTGATGTGCAGTTGCGGTGATGGCATGGGTTCGCGC
This sequence comes from Shewanella colwelliana, assembly GCF_001735525.1. Lineage (NCBI taxonomy): Bacteria > Pseudomonadati > Pseudomonadota > Gammaproteobacteria > Alteromonadales > Shewanellaceae > Shewanella > Shewanella colwelliana. The sequence goes on along the minus strand of NZ_MCBT01000046.1, from coordinate 291,973 downwards.
TTTAGTTGCACATTTTGCATCAGGTCCAGTTGATCTTCATAAATGTGGGCGTTAACAATCTTATGATAAGCCGTGCCCGCTTTCTTGCCAGTAATTTGCGCAATGAGGGCTAGCAGGGCAAAGACTTGAACCTGATTAAAGTTCAACCCTAGAGGTACATCACAAGAGCGCTGGAAACTGTTTAAGTAGAGTGTATCGCCAAGCAGCGAAAAATTATGGGTATGCATACAAGGGCGCAAGCAACCCATATGAAACTCCCCAGGGTTATAAAAACTCAAGATCTCACCACGATCATCAATCCCCTTAGAGAGGTTATCAACGATCTTCTTCAGTTGATCGATACTACCGCCATCAGGTTTGCTCCACGCCCTTCCCTGCACTCCATAGACTCGCCCCATATCATCCAAGCCTTTACGGTGAGAATTGTTGAGCCACGCACTATTTTCATTGGCATTAGCATCCCAGGTTTTCGCTCCCAGCTTTCTAAAGTCTGCCGCATTATCATAACCGCGCAGATAACCCAGCATTTCAGCAATAGCACCTTTCCAAAAACTCTTCCGTGTCGTGATAAGCGGAAACTCGTTACGGTCAACTCGATACACCAAATCGGCATTAATCACGGTTAGGCAACGCTTACCAGTGCGTTCGTTTTCAACCCAAACACCCTCATCGATAATTCGGTGACAAAGATCCAAATACTGTTTCATTATTCCATACTCAAAATGTCAAAAAGTTGTTCACACTGCCTAATACCACTGGCAACATCAAAAATGTGCGCTAGCTAACGACGAGTTTCAAACCCGTTAGAATCAGCATCAATGCAAAAATACGTTTAAGCCTTGCTATCGGCCATACACTCGCCGCCTTTGCACCCACAGGGGCCATTAACATAGAGGTACTAACGATACCCACTAACGCAGGCAGATAAATATAACCAAGCATATAATCGGGTAGCCCAGTGGTGCCCCAACCAGCGATAATATAACTAATACTGCCAAACGTAGCGATCATCAATCCTGTCACCGAAGAAAACCCAATAGCTTGACGCATCTGGGTGCCACACCAACACAGAAATGGGATCAACAAAATACCGCCACCTATGCCCATTAATGCTGCGACCACCGCGATAACCATCGCAGCCACAAATAGGTATGGAGCTTTGGGAAGTTCACGTTCCGCGGCTTTAGGGCTAACAGGAAACATCATCTGTATCGCCATTAGGATCACAAATACCGCAAAGGTTTGTTTCAATGCACTGGCAGAAAACATCTCGGCAATAAAACCCGCTCCCAATGCTCCAATGACAAAAGCAGGCAGCATAATTTTTAGCAGTGGCCAAGGAATATTGCCACGGGAGTGATGCGCGCGAGCAGAAGAGAGAGAGGTTAAAATAATGGCTGCGAGCGATGTAGCAATAGCCACATGAGTCAGATATTCAGGGGCCACACCTGCTTTGGGTAATAAATAGAGCAGTACCGGGACGGCAATAACACCACCGCCAATGCCAAGCAACCCGGCCATAAAGCCAATAAAGGCACCCAGGGCAATACAACTCAACAATATGGTTAACATAACTTCTCAATAGCCCCGACCAAAAAAGAGCTTTAGCTTAAAGTAAAAAGCCCCTGAATGAAAATCTCATATTTGGTTATAAAAACTCATCTAACTGTGCAGCCTTTAAGTAAGCGGTGACCAATTGACGAACTTCTGTACCATTAGTAAGAGAGAGCGCCTTATCGAGCAATTCACTTAAATCCGCATAGGAAACACGGCGGATCAGATAGTTAATTTTTGCCAAGCTGCCTTGGTTCATACTCAGCTGATCATATCCCATGGCCACCAACAAAATGACCCCAATAGGCTCACCCGCCAATTCGCCACACACGCTCACAGGCAACTGGTATTTATCGCAATCAATGCGTGCATGCTTGAGTGCCCGCAATATGCCAGGATGATAGCAGTCATACAGGGTACTGACTCTAGGGTTATTGCGATCCACCGCTAACAAGTATTGCGTTAAGTCATTCGAGCCCACCGAAACAAAATCAACTCGTTTTGCCACTTCTTCAAGTTGAAACAATAATGCTGGCACCTCTAACATAATGCCAATCTTGGGTCGAACCAGATGAGGATGCAGATCTTGCTTTACTTCAAGGTAAGCCTGCTCCAAATAGGCAATAGCCTGATCGACCTCGTCGAGACAGCAAACCATTGGCAGCAATATATGCAGCTGATCTCTGGCGGCAGATGCATTCAACATTGCTCGTAATTGCACTAAAAACAGCTCAGGATGATCTAAGGTCAAACGGATACCCCGCCAACCTAAAAATGGGTTTTCTTCAATGATCGGCAAATAAGATAATGGTTTATCACCACCAACGTCGAGGGTACGCATCACTACTGGTCGCCCTATCGCTGCATCGAGCACCTGCTTATACACCTCAACCTGCTCAGATTCGCTGGGAAATCTAGGCTGAAGCATAAACGGAATTTCGGTGCGATACAGTCCGATACCATCAGCCCCTTCTGCAATCTCTGATGCTAAACTGCTTAATAGCCCAGCATTTAGATAAAGGTGGACTCGTCGCTCATCTAAAGTTTTTGCCGGCAGGGGTAATTCGTCGCTAAAGCGTTTTTGTAAGGCTTTCTCAGCAGAAATAAGCTGGCGATACTCGCGAATGAGGGTAGGAGTGGGGGAAACAAGCACCTGCCCCCTAGTGGCATTCAACACCAGTTGTTTGCCATCTATACCTGCGTTGAGTACTCCCTCAACCCCTATGATTGCAGGAACCCCAAACGCGCGAGCTAAGATAGCAGCATGTGAATTCACTCCGCCTAGCTCTGTGACAATCCCGACCAATTTATGCTGCGGGAACTCGGCCAACATGGTAGCGGTCGCTTCTTTAGTCACTAAAATCACAGGCACATCCAGCTCGATGTGCATTTTTTGTGGTTCAATTAACTGGCGTAATACTCGCTGACCTAAATCACGAATATCGTTGGCCCGCTCTTGCAAATAGGGATCTTGCATCTGCTGGAACTGCGCAATATAGCGCAAGGACACGCGACTCACCGCCGACACGGCACTTAGACCTTGTGCAACCTCCCTAGCATATTCGCCCCCCAAGCTCGTGTCATCAAGCAGTAGCAACAGCGCGGAGAATATCGATTGAACCTCTTTCTCATTCTCGCCATCAAAACGCTGTGACAAACCACTAAGGGTATTACGACACGCAGAGAGTGCTTGCTGCAGCATAGCTTGCTCAGCGTTAATATCGCTAGCAAAAGTGTCAGGTTGTTCAAGGGGAATGTCGGCTCCCAACACCATAGCATGGGCAATGACCACACCGTTCGCTGCAGTCGTGCCGCTGTAGTACAGCTGGTTTGGTGCTGATGCAACTTCGGCACGCTTGCGCTGCTCGCGGACCGTCATTGCCAACTGCGCCGCTAAGGTCATTAAGAAAGCTTCTTCTGCTTCACTAAATTGACGCGCCTCAGCTTGCTGTACAACCAGTACACCAATGATCAATTTTTGATAGATAATGGGCACGGCCAAAAAGGCACGGAAGCTATCTTCAGCGACTTCACTGAAGAGCTTAAAGCGAGGATGCAGATGTGCATCGGCAACGTTGACGGGTTCTTCACGCTCGGCAACCAAGCCGACCAAGCCTTGAGTCACAGGCATCTTAACATTGCCAATGGCATTAGGATCTAAACCATCGGTGGCAGACAGCACCAGCTCATGCTCCTCTAAAATATAGATAGAGCAACACTGGGTTGCCATAGCGAGTTTTGTTTGGGTAACCAATAGAGATAAGGCTGATTGAAGATCATCGGCAGATGCAACTGCCTGGGTGATGTCTCTTAGAGTTTTTAACACAGCCTAAATCTCCATATCTATTATCTGCGGCGACCTCTTCTTCTGCCACTGTGGGAATGCTCTTGCATCTGAAACGGCAATGCCGTGGGTGCAAACTCCTTCATAACCTTACGGTATACATCACGTTTAAAGGAGACGACTTGCCGCACTGGATACCAATAACTGACCCAGCGCCAATCATCGAATTCAGGGTGACCACTGGCAGCCAAATTAATCGCCGACTCTTGACTCTTTAACTGTAATAAAAACCACTTCTGCTTTTGACCGATACACAAAGGTTTACTGTCTTGCCTAATTAATCGTTTAGGTAATCTATAACGCAACCAGGAACGAGTTGAGGTTAAAATTTGAACATGTTCAGGTCTTAACCCAACCTCTTCATACAACTCCCGATACATGGCTTGCTCGGCGGTTTCGCCTTCATCAACGCCACCCTGCGGGAATTGCCAGGAATGCTGACCAAATCGTCTAGCCCACATAACCTGCCCAAAGCGATTACAGATAATGATGCCTACATTTGCACGAAAGCCGTCACTATCAATCACATGGACTCCAAATTGAAATATTCTAATGGATCGATTGTTTCACAAAGCAGCGTCCTCGGCAATTGTCTCTTATCAGATATTATTTGGATAAAAAACAAAAATATTTTATTTTATCAACAGAGGCTGGGCGATGGTCATAAGGATATCCACAAAATCTGTGGATATCTCTGTTTGAAACTCTGTTGAAAATGTTATTTATCTCTATTCCGCTTAAAATAACAACGATCCACTACCCTCTCAAACAACAATTAAACCCATGTTTAATATAGATAATTAAAAAGGATCTGAGCAAAAAGCAAGCAGCACAAACTGGATCGAACGAAATTTAACCACCCTGTGGGATTGAGAATATCTGTAATAACAAACCACAAGGTTATTCACAGGTAAATATTTTTATCCATCAAAATGTGAGTAAAACTTGCCTTACTTAGGCTTGACAAGCGGTTGCAAAATGCTTTTCACGATCTTTTATCACAGTTATCCAATATTTCTGTGGATAACTATGTTGGAAACGCTGGGGAAATAAAAGAGTAACTATAATGAACCTAGCCTAAGCCCTATGCTATAAACAAATTACCACTTACATTTCAACATTTTAAGCGCAAAGCTTTCAATATAGATTATTATTTACTGATGGTGTGTGATTTTTAACCACGATTGATTAACTGACTAACTTAAGTAAAATTATCCCATGATAACCAATCCATGCCCCCCACAATCTGTTGCAGAGCTGATGCAACGAGCCCATGAGATGGCAGGCCTAACCTTAGGCCAGCTGGCGAACCTGCACAATATCCCAGTCCCTAATAATCTTAAACGAGATAAAGGTTGGATAGGCCAACTCATTGAACATGAACTCGGGGCAATAGCGGGTTCAAAGCCCGAACAGGACTTTCTCCACTTAGGAATAGAGTTAAAGACAATTCCAGTGGATGCGAACGGTAAACCCATGGAAACCACCTATGTTACCGTCGCCCCTTTAATCGATATCCAAGGGCTGAGATGGCAAGACAGTGTGGTTTATCATAAGTTGCAGCGTGTGCTGTGGATACCCGTCGAAGGCGATAGATCGATTGCGGTGGCCGATCGACATATTGGCACCCCTATTTTATGGACACCTTCACAACAAGAGTTTGAGATGATCCGCCAAGATTGGGAAGAGATCATGGAGCTGATAGCGTTAGGAAAAGTAGAACAGATCACCGCACGCCATGGTGAGGTGTTACAACTGCGTCCTAAAGGGGCAAGTAGCCGCTCAGTGACACTCAGTATCGCTCAAGATGGTCAAAATAAATTAACCAATCCTAGAGGCTTTTACTTAAAAATCGCCTTCACTCACCAAATACTCTGTAAGCATCTTAAATAAAAAGGACTCAATAATCCCAAAAAGGCATAAGTAATCCGCAACCGCGGGGATTTATGCTGCTTTTTTAACGCATATGGACTTCATTTGACTTAGATCACAAATATCACTGGAAATTGTAGGGGTGTTTTCTATACACTAGCGCATCCTGAATTATCAGCTGCATTAGGGTATTACTTTCACTGTGAGAGCGCGCATTCAAGCAAAAAAGCTTATATTTGCCATTTTCGCTTGGGCAATTGCCATGGGGGCATTTGTCTTTTTCCGCTATGCGCAAAGCCCTGAGCTACCTCAGTGGGCCGTAGGCACCGCCGATCTCGCCACCCTTGCAATCTATATGGGTATTATCTTTGGTAGCTTGCACTGGATGTCCAATCTGATTGCTGACTTCAGCGCAATTAATCGTCTTCCCTATCTGTTTTCGGTGATTTTCAAAGGTCTGTTCCTCCTGCTAGGCGCCACCACACTGGCTTACATGACCCAATTTTTAAATATGTGGGCGATTGAAAACCACATGGCAACCTTGAGGCAGATGCTAACAGCGCATATTCTCTATAGCCCATCATTTCAGGCGCTTATCATCTACTTGGTGGTCGTGCGGGTTGGATTAGCATTTATCGAGCAGATGGCACTCCTTGTGGGGCCCAGAGTCTTGCTGAATATTGGCTTAGGTAAATACCATAAACCACGCTATGAACAGCGATTATTCCTCTATCTAGACATGGTCGCGTCAACGACGCATGCCGAGTCTTTAGGTGATTACCGCTTTAGTCGTCTCATTCAAGACTGTTTCAGTCTGCTGTCTGATACAGTGGTCAATAATGATGCTGAGATCTATCGCTACATGGGCGATGCTGTACTGATCCACTGGCCATTAGAGAACGGTATCATCGAAGATCGCAGTTTTAATATCTACTACGACTTTAGTCAGCAACTTAATTGGCAACGTAAATATTTCGAAGAACAGTATGGCTTTGTGCCTAAGTTCAAGGCTGCAGCCCATTGTGGACAAGTTGTTGCTGCGGTCGTAGGAGTACAAAAGCAGGAGATCAGTTTCTTTAGCGATGTACTAAATACCTTAGCTCGCCTACAGGATCAGTGTAATCCCCTTGGGCAACGCATGTTGATCTCTGGCACGTTACAATCACTGATCGATACCAGTACCAGCCACTTTGATTTCAATAACCTCGGGCCGATAAAACTTAAAGGGAAACAATACTCAATTGAAGTATTTGGTGTTTCCCCTAAAGGGTCAAATCAGTAATTAAGCTTTAGGCTTTGCCAACAACTGCTCAATCGCACTGCCCAAGGTTCTAAAGGTCATAATGCGACTCGACGTTTGACGCCAAACTAAACCTATATCTCGGTATGGTGTTTCGCCCGGTGGCGCCATCACGGCTAACTCAGTATCGTTCAATATCCCTGCATCAATCGCCATTTGGGGTAAAAATGTAGTTCCAAGCTTGCTGTTCACCATCTGTACTAATGTATGCAAACTGGTTGCGGCAAACGGGTTAATTTTTTCACTGTCTCCCAAACGACAAGCACTAATAGCATGACCCGTAATACAGTGTTCAGACTGCAGTAAAAAAATACTCTCATCGGGTAAATTTTTGTAGTCGATAGGCTGCACCGTTTCGGCCGATAGCTCCTCGTGCATCACCATCTTAAATGGATCAATCCCCACCTTCATGCTGTGGTAGCCACTAGTGTCAGCAGGCAAAGCCAATAGCAACAGATCTAACTCGCCCTTACCTAACGCATCGAGTAATCGCTCTGTGGTATCTTCTTTTAAAAACAGCGTTAATGCGGGGTATTCGCTCTGACAATGCTTCACCACACGGCTAAGCAAAAAAGGCGCAATAGTTGGAATACAACCCAAGCGTATATCGCCAGTCATTGGCTCGCCTTGATGTTTCACCAATTCCACTAAGTCATCGACATCCGTCAGTAACTTACGCGAGCGCAGCACCACCTCTTCGCCAATAGCAGTAAAGATGAATGACTTATGGTCACGCTCGATGAGCTGATGTCCTAACTGCTCTTCAAGGTTTTGAATACCACTGGATAGGGTTGACTGGCTGACATGACACAACTTTGCCGCTCGGTTGAAATTTTGCTCTTGATAGAGATTAACTAAATAGTAGAGGTTCTTTAAACTCGGAAGATGTTTCATAAAATCGATTACCAACTTTAATTTACATTCAAATAATCTATCTAACTCTAGCATAAAGTGCGAGCAAACTTGCCATGGCCTTTAACTTATTTGCGATAACGAGCACACAATCTGTAGCCACGACCACTCAGACTCAGCCAATAGTTGTATAGATGCGCTATCCCTTTGCTGCAGGTAATAAAAAGCCCCTGAAGATTACTCTTCAAGGGCTTTAGCGATAATCCAAAAATCAAATTATGCTTTTGATTCTAAATACTGTTTTAGCTCTGCTAAATCTTTGCTCGCATTGTCTACAATTGCTTGCAACCAAGCGTCATGGCCTTGAGACCATTCGGCGGCTTCACCATGTTGCAATAACTGCGCATACTGCTGAATACGCTTCAAACCTACAGATCCTGCAGCGCCCTTAAACTTATGAGCTTCAGAACATAAGGTATCTTTGTCTTGTGCTTCTTTAGCATTGACCAGATTGCCGACATACTCAGGCATTAGCTGTTCAAATAAGACGACACTTTTCAGCAACGTACCAGCGCCAATTGCACTGCAGTACTGCTCTAGTGTGTTAAGATCCAATATTGATTCTAACTCAGCTGTTGCCATATCAAGGCACCTCTCGAAATAATGCTTACTTTATAAGAACTAAATTTACTCCATAATACCTTCTATAATTGCAGGTGCAACTAATTGAAGCATATGCTAGTAAAAACCTCTGTTATTTAACGAACTCGCAACTTTACATTAATTTATTTACTTAAACTTTTACGAATATGACCCAATTTTCTACGCCTTAACCTTATGTTCCAGCAGGTAATGTCCTTGCCCACCCTGCTGTTTTAAGTTGTCCTCAATCGCCACTAAACCATTCCAACGGTAGCCACACCAACTTGGTGCAAGCAGTACTGGTTTCTTAGCATAGGCAGTAACTCTGTGAAAAATAATCTCTTTGGGCGTATACCTAATCAGCTCTGATGCAGAATAGGCATAATCCTCTAATGACAATAGCGGTAATCGACCTGCACGCCAGGCTTTAGCCATGGTGCTGCCATCGACCACATGCAAAGGGTGTAACTTCAATCCATCGACACCCGCCTCCAACACCGCTTGATGGGTGTGTAAAAAGTCGGCGTGAGTTTCACCTGGTAAGCCCAAAATAAGATGAGTGCAGACTTTGATGCCAGCACCTCTTGCCCGCTTGACTGTATCTTGATAGTCGGCAAAGCCGTGGCCTCGATTAATCCGCTTAAGGGTGTCATCGTTGGCGGTTTGCAGTCCAAGTTCAAGCCAGACTTCCAAACCTCTTTGCTGATAACTTACCAACAGCGCAATCACCTCATCGGGGACGCAATCGGGACGAGTACCCACGCAAAGGCCGACAATGTCATCATCTTCTATTGCCTGATCATATTTCTCTTTTAATACCTGATACTCGTCATAAGTACTGGTATAGGCTTGGAAATAAGCGATAAATTTACTGCTTTTGGCTTGGGAGCGCTCACGCCCTTTCGCTAGCTGAACACCGATAGAGTCAATCGTTCCGTGCTCATGGCTAAATGACTCAACATTACAAAATGTACAACCTCCTCGTCCTAAGGTGCCATCTCTATTTGGGCAGGTAAATTTGGCATCTATGGTTAACTTCTTTAATCGCTGGCCATATCGCAGCTTACACTGCACACCAAACGTATTGACGTAACTATCCAGTCCCACACTAAAAATCTCTACTCACTCTCAAGCAGGCTATTTTACCTAAGCTGAGCCATTCAAACTTAGGGATATCTCAAACAACACACGATTGAAATGTGTGGTCAATCACATTAGTGATAAGTAAACAGACAGATTGTCTCATTTATTGTCCTTTCCGCATCATCAGTTGTTAAAAAATTCACTGTGCCTGCAATAAAAATCACTTTTTTAAAAAGCAAAACAATCCGACATTTTGTTACATATTAGTAAACAGAAACAACACCAACCTTCAAAATTCTTTTTATTCATAAGGTTATACAGCATCTTTATCAGTTTACGTTAACGTAAAGCCTGCTAAACGCTTGTATGAAACAGTAATTAGCAAGCAGATTTTATGCAAAAAATAGGTTTGACCTTTGGTAATGCAAAAGTTAATTTGGTTGGTTCGGGTGGCTATCAAACACAACAATTTCCCCGAGTAGTAATAGTGAGTATTAGGGAGTTTTTATATGAGCTTGTATCACCCCAGTTTTGAACGGGATAACTGTGGCTTTGGTTTGATCGCCCAGATGGATGGCGAAGCCAGTCACAGAATAGTGCGCACCGCGATTCACGGCTTAGACCGTATGAAACATCGTGGTGGTATTGCAGCTGATGGCCGCACTGGCGATGGCTGTGGTTTATTAATGCAGCTCCCCATTAAATTCTTCGAAGCGATCGCGGCAGAGAATGATTGGCACCTTAGCCGCAAGTTCGCGGTTGGCATGCTGTTTCTCAGTCAAGATGAAGAAAAGGCTGCCCAGGCTAAACTGCTACTCGAACGTGAACTTGAAAAAGAAACCTTAAGCGTTGCTGGCTGGCGTGAAGTCCCCGTTAATGCCGATGTGTTAGGGCCAATAGGGCAAGCCAGTCAACCGCAAATATTTCAAGTATTGATTAATGCCCCTATCGGATGGCGAGAGAAAGATCTTGAGCGACGCCTCTACATGGCGCGTCGGCGCTTAGAGCAACAGATGCTCGATGACCAAGACTTCTATGTAGCCAGTCTCTCAGGTCAAGCCATTGTCTATAAAGGGCTAATGATGCCCGCTGATCTGCCAGCTTTTTACCCTGACTTAGCAGACATTAGATTGCAAAGCGCCATCTGCTTATTCCACCAGCGCTTCTCCACCAATACATCACCTAAATGGCCATTGGCACAGCCATTTAGATACTTAGCCCATAATGGCGAAATCAACACTATTACCTGTAACCGCCAGTGGGCACGTGCTCGTGCGTATAAATTTAATGCACCACTATTACCCGATCTTCAACAAGCGGCGCCTTTTGTTAATGAGAGCGGTTCAGACTCATCATCGCTAGACAACATGCTAGAGATGTTACTCGCCGGCGGGATGGATCTCTACCGCGCCATGCGCTTGCTTATCCCGCCTGCATGGCAAAGTAATCCAGAAATGGACGAAGAGCTCAAAGCCTTCTACGACTTTAACTCCATGCACATGGAGCCGTGGGATGGCCCCGCAGGTATCGTCATGACCAACGGTCGCCATGTTGCCTGTGCCGTTGACCGTAATGGGCTTCGCCCGTCACGTTATGTGATCACTAAAGATAGAATTTTGACCTTGGCTTCAGAGGTAGGTATTTGGGATTACGCACCTGATGAAGTGGTTGAAAAAGGCCGCGTTGGTCCAGGGGAGCTTCTGGTACTAGACACCTTAAATGGCCAACTCTATTCATCTTTTGAAATCGATAATGACCTCAAGCGTCGCCACCCTTACAAAGAGTGGATGGCAAAGCACAGTCAAACCTTGATACCTGCCGAGCAGATGCCAAAAACAGCCCAAGGGGTATGCGAATTCTCTAACGACACACTCTTACAGTACCAAAAGCAATTTGGTTACTCTCGTGAAGAACTTGAACAAGTGATTTGGGTGTTGGCTGAAAAAGGCGAAGAAGCCACAGGCTCAATGGGTGACGATACCCCAATGGCGGTGTTATCGAAGAAGTCTCGCACTCTGTATGACTACTTCCGTCAAAAATTTGCTCAGGTGACCAACCCACCCATAGATCCTTTGCGTGAAAAACATGTGATGTCGTTGGCTACCTGCATCGGTCGCGAGCAAAACCTCTTCAACGAAACCATGGGCCATGCATACCGTGTTATGTTTGACTCGCCTGTTCTGCTGTTTAGTGACTTCAACCAGTTACTGGCGTTAGATTCAACCTATTACCGTGCCAACACCGTCGATTTAAACTATGACCTAGCAGAAGGGCTGGAAACTGCAATTAAACGCGTGTGTGATGAGGCTGAACGCCTAGCTCGTACTGGCACTACCTTGTTGATCCTCTCAGATCGAGCCACGAGTAAAAATAAGCAAGTGATCCCTGCGGCCATGGCCGTCGGCGCCGTACAACGTGTTCTGGTGGATCAAAGCCTACGCTGCGACACCAACATCATAGTTGAAACGGCATCAGCACGCGATCCGCACCATTTTGCCGTGTTACTGGGCTTTGGCGCTACCGCTATTTACCCTTATTTAGCTTACGAAAGCATCTCTGCACTTTCGCTCAAACATGGTGTCACAGAAACCCAAAAGTTGATGCTCAATTTCCGTCAAGGTATCGATAAAGGTCTGAGAAAGATCATGTCTAAGATGGGGATCAGCACCGTTGGCTCATACCGCTGTAGCCAGCAGTTTGAAGCCATTGGCTTATCCACTGATGTGGTAGAACTCTGCTTTAAAGGGGTGATCAGCCGTATCGAAGGCGCTAATTTTGATCTACTAGAAAAAGATCAGCAAGTATTGCAAAAGCTAGCCTTCCAAAAGCATCAACCACTGCCGCAAGGTGGCTTGCTTAAATATGTAGAGGGCGGCGAGTACCACTGCTTCAACCCCGATGTGGTTAACACTCTGCAAGCCTGTTTGCGCGACAAAGATTATCCAACTTACAAGCGTTTTACCCAATTAGTTGACGACAGAACTATCGCCACATTGCGCGATCTATTTGTGGTCAAAGGCGATAAGGACGCGATCACCATTGACCAAGTAGAAGGTGCAGACACCCTCTACCCACGCTTTGACAGTGCCGCCATGAGTATCGGCGCATTAAGCCCTGAAGCTCATGAAGCCTTGGCTGTTGCCATGAATCGTCTGGGTGGCCGCTCAAACTCTGGTGAAGGTGGTGAAGATCCAAGTCGTTTCAACTCGGTGCGAAATTCGGCCATTAAACAGATTGCATCGGGCCGATTTGGCGTCACGGCGCACTACTTAGTCAATGCCGAAGTGCTGCAGATTAAGGTGGCACAAGGCGCTAAGCCAGGCGAAGGTGGCCAACTTCCCGGTGACAAAGTCAGTGTCGAGATCGCAGCGCTGCGTAATGCCCGCCCCGGCGTCACACTCATATCGCCACCGCCACATCATGACATCTATTCGATTGAAGATTTGGCTCAGCTGATTTTTGACCTTAAGCAGATAAACCCCAAGGCACTGATCTCGGTCAAACTGGTCTCAGAGCCAGGTGTGGGTACCATTGCCACTGGTGTGGCCAAAGCCTATGCCGATATGATCACCATCTCAGGTTACGATGGCGGTACAGGTGCCAGCCCAATTACCTCAGTAAAATATGCCGGCAGCCCTTGGGAGCTCGGTTTGGCAGAGGTACATCAGTCGCTCGTGGCTAATGGCCTGCGTCATAAGATCCGTCTCCAAGTCGATGGCGGTCTTAAGACTGGCGCCGACGTGATTAAAGCAGCCCTACTCGGTGCTGAAAGCTTCGGTTTTGGTACCGTGCCCATGATTGCCCTGGGCTGTAAATACTTACGTATCTGCCATCTCAACAACTGCGCCACAGGTGTCGCGACTCAAAACAAGCAACTACGTGATAACCATTATCACGGTCTGCCTGAGCGTGTTATGACCTATTTTGAGTTTATGGCACAAGAGATCCGCGAGTACATGGCAGCACTTGGGGTCAGCGAATTTGAACAACTGGTTGGCCGCAGTGACTGGCTTAGCGCGTTAGAGGGCGTGACGGAGAAGCAGCAACAGTTAGACTTATCTGCCATCCTATTTAAGCCAGACATACCAGCAGGCTGTGCGCTAACGTGGCAAGAAACTAATCCAACATCCGATCAAGGTGAGTTAAACCAAACTATTATAGCTGCGGCTAAAGAGGCGGTTGAGCAGGGTGAGACGTTTAAAGCCTGTTTCAACATCAATAACACCGACCGCTCTGTTGGCGCGGGGCTATCTGGTCATATTGCCACCACAGTGGGCTTACAGGGTGCTAAAGCACCAGTAAACCTCCGCTTCAATGGCAGTGCAGGCCAAAGCTTTGGCGTTTGGAATGCGCCAGGATTAAACATGGAACTGTGCGGCGATGCTAACGATTATGTCGGCAAAGGGATGTCAGGCGGTAAACTCACCGTCTACCCACCGCTGGGCAGTATGTTCCAAAGTGAGCGTAGCGTCATTCTAGGTAATACCTGCCTCTATGGCGCCAGTGGCGGCAAACTGTTTGCAGCAGGCAAAGCAGGTGAGCGCTTCGCTGTGCGTAACTCCGGTGCAATCGCTGTGGTTGAGGGTTTAGGAGATAACGGCTGTGAATATATGACAGGCGGTATTGTGGTGGTGCTGGGTAAAACTGGAGTGAACTTTGGTGCGGGCATGACAGGCGGTTTCGCGTATGTGTTCGACCGCTTTGGTCACTTTAATCGCCGGGTAAATACCGAAATGGTCGATACCCATAAGGTGTCCTCACCGATACAACAACAGCACCTAAAAGGACTCATTGAGGAACACCTCAACGAGACAGGCAGTGAACATGCCAAAATGTTGTTAAATGATTTTGAAAACTGGATCGATTGCTTCGTATTAATTAAGCCAAAAAATGTTGCGCTTAACGATCTATTGCGACTCGAACAGTCACAACCAGAACTTTCAGTAGTAGCGGGGTAACTTCAAATGAGTAACGATTTTCAGTTTATTGAAGTGGGCCGCAAAGATCCTACTAAACACGCAGCCGCTAAACGTGCCACACAGTTTATCGAGATCTACCAGCCGTTTGCCCAACCTCAGGTGAGTGAGCAAGCCGACCGTTGCCTCGATTGCGGTAACCCCTATTGCGAATGGAAATGCCCCCTGCATAACTACATTCCCAACTGGCTAAAGCTGGCACAGCAAGGACGTATTTTAGAAGCTGCCGAACTGGTACATGAAACCAACACCCTGCCGGAAATCTGCGGCCGAGTCTGCCCCCAAGATAGACTCTGTGAAGGCGCCTGTACCCTCAATGATGAATTTGGTGCAGTCACCATCGGCAATGTCGAAAAGTACATTACTGATACCGCCATCGCCCAAGGCTGGCGACCCGACATGAGTAAAGTCACCGCACGTTCCGAGCGCGTGGCGATCATCGGTGCAGGCCCAGCGGGTCTAGGTTGTGCCGATATCCTCGCCCGCAATGGCGTAAAAACCGTGGTTTATGATAAAAACCCACAGATCGGTGGTCTACTGACTTATGGTATTCCCGCCTTCAAACTCGACAAATCGGTAATGGCCACCCGCCGTGAAGTGTTAGAAGGGATGGGGATTGACTTTAAACTCAATGTCACTGTCGGCCAAGATATTGGTTTCGATGCCTTGCTTGAACAATATGATGCTGTGTTCCTCGGCATGGGCACTTACACCGCCATGCAAGCAGGCCTGGACAATGAAGATGCACAAGGCGTCTACCAAGCACTGCCTTACCTGATTGGGAACACCCATCACATTATGGGCACCGAATCTACAGAGTCCCCTTACCTGTCACTTGAGGGCAAGAAGGTCGTGGTACTCGGTGGCGGAGATACCGCCATGGATTGTGTGCGCACCGCCGTACGTCAAGGCGCAAAAGAGGTGATCTGCGCCTACCGCCGCGACGAAGAGAATATGCCTGGTTCACGCCGTGAAGTGCAAAATGCTCGTGAAGAGGGGGTTCAGTTCCTGTTTAACCGCCAACCTACGGCGATAAAGATTGAAGCAGGCGTGGTCACTGGCATCGAGTGTATTGAAACCCAGTTAGGTGAGCCTGATGACTCAGGTCGCCGTCGCCCACAGCCCATCGAAGGCAGTGAGCAACTTATAGACGCCGATGCCATCATCATCGCCTTTGGTTTTCAGCCAAGTCCTGCCAAGTGGTTTGCCGACTACGATATTGAACTCGATCAATGGGGCCGAGTAGTGGCTCCTAAAGTCGCCGATAACCCTTTCCAAACCAGTAACCCGAAAGTGTTCGCTGGCGGCGATATGGTCCGTGGCTCAGATCTTGTCGTCACCGCTATTGCCGAAGGACGCGATGCGGCGCTTGGCATACTCAATAGCTTCGAAGGTTAATCTTGTTCGGCGCTTGCCTAAGCGCCTTATGAGGTAACTTAACCCGTTTGCTTGTGATTTCGCGCTTCATGCTTTGAAGCGCTTTTTTTTGTCTCGTCAAAACGAGGGTTGTTTTGTTTTTCGGTTAACATTACCCCGAGTTTTAAAAGTTTGTTTGAGTCGTGTTTGGCTGCCTTTTTTGGTATGTGTGTTTCAAGGTCGAACCTTCAATGAGGGTTAATGGCCTGCCGCAGGCCTTATGTGCAAGCGATCTTTTGGCACGGTGAGTGAAGCATCGCTTCATGCTAACGAACGAGAGGCAGGGATGCCGAACTGGCTTTTAGATAGGGATATTGTTGTGAATATATCCCTAAACGCTCCACAGCGGCATCTGATGTGAATGGATTCACAAATGCCGCGATGACATGGATGTCAGAGAGCGACCATGCCAGCAACGTCCACAGTTGCATCTGCACTGGGTTATTTTCTCTCTTTGATTTAACTTCATTTGGGACTAATAACGCATTAAAAGCTAACTTAATTTTTCCCCAAAGTGGGTTGGCCTTGGAATGAAGGTCTGGCATTTATATAGTTTGTTTGATTAACATTTGACGATATGTTCATTTATTAAATACGTTGAAGGTCGCTCCTTTATCGCCATCTAACGCCTGCCCAGCGAGGGATGTGCAGATACGCCTGTGAGACGCCGTGAATAAGTCCCTTTAGGCTCTGCCGAAACATCCCTGTTTCGGAAGCTCACCGACGTATCTACACTCGGTATCTCAACGTCTCTTCGATTTGGCGGATGTCGGAAGCGGGAATAAAAAACTGACTTGATTTTGCCTCAAAATGAGTTAACACGTTGTCGGTGGATCAGTACCTAACGGACATTCTGGCATGGCAATTTTCATCGCTACACCAGCGAGATGTAATTCACTACTCCCCAACCAAAAACAGGATAACTATACAGTTATATTCAAATCATCAAGATTTTGAACGATTTTCATCCTGAATTCGTGCGCGTTTTCTCATTTTTATTTAAACAAATAGTATTAAAATTAATCACTTATACTATTTGTTAAGTAGATAATAGGTTTGGAAAACGCGCATGCGCGTTTTTCCAGATGGTATATTTAGCAAAATGCTGATAAGTTCATTACATACAGATAGTTAACTGTGCGCGTTTTCACTGGTCCAACGAGGTAAACGCGCATGCGCACTAATAAAATGTTATGTGCGAGGGAGAGTATGTGCAATCTAACTGATATTGTATGGCATGACCTGCCTTTAGATGGAATATCAATAAAGACTGATTCATTAGATTTGATGATATCTCCTTACAATGAGAGCACCAAGCAATATGATGAATTGATCTTCAAGTTATATTCTTTCGCAAGTATGGCTCTTTCACTTGATGCACAATTGGATATTTCTAATCTCAAAGATATGGAAATAAGTAGTTTTGAATACAGTCAAAACAAGAATACATTGTCAGGTACAATCGGTATTCTACCTGGTAATGCTGGTTTTTGGTCTGTATCTTTTAAGGATGCTCAGTGGAGTATTCATGCAAGCACATAACCAGGGCAGGCAATCGACCTCCGGCAATTAGCACCTTTTTTGCGGTGGAGCTGCAAAAAAGCCGCCAATTACCTCCGGCGAATGCTGCCGGCGTTAGCTTTTCAGCCGATACCATCAACATAAAAGGAGTTTATTGATGAAATTTTCATTCCTAATACTTTGCATAATTACTTTTATACCTAAATTTGCATACGCAGATTATGGGGTACCTTTCGTATTTCAAAACTGCTACAAGTCGCTAGATTTTGTAACTTTTAAATTTGAGTATGTTAATCACCCAGAACAATTATATGACGAGGTTACGAAGGGTTTACCTAGCGCTGCTAGGAAAGAGCTCGAAGATAAAGGTGCAATATATCCGGGAGTAATAGATACAAGCGTTTGCAAATTAGATAATGCCACTATTAAGGTGTGGTTAGATAAAGAAAAGTTACTTTCACTTAGCATTAATGGTGTAACAAAAGTCAATAGTATCCCTATTAATGGTGGAGCTATTTTCTTTGATAAACTTATTGTTGACGGGCATAGTTTTCCAAAAGGTGCAGATAAAGGCGGTTTAAGCTTCTGTTTTTATGGTCCTGACAAAGACCGCTCTGTTACAAAAGAATATTTCTATATTTATCAGCAGTACCCGAGTGAAGAGGTAATCGATATGAAACGACTAGAAAAAGAAGTAAACGATAGGAATAATTGGGAAAAGCCTAGTTATTTCAAGGGCTGCGATGGTTTTCAGCGGTATATATAAAAAGCTAACAAGTTACTCAAACGGACGCTAAACAGTTGGCTAGCACTCGTTCCTCGTACATTTTAGCCAACAATTTCGCGCCGCTTAGTAAGGCGTTAGAGTATTTTCATCATGATCCGTTATTTATCAATTACAATTTTATTATTTTATTCTTCTTTCTCATTCGCTTCATGGAATGAACATTTTGTAAAGTACACATGCCTGCCTGAACTTGGCGTTTTTCAGATTGAAAGGTTATCCGTAGAATCGCCTAATAACTTTCATGATTCTAATGCAGTAAAGAAAAAAAGTATTTCCGAAAACCTAGCAGGTAAAAATATATATAGTATTAGTAGTGGGAATCATAACTTCACTTGCTCCATTTTTAATCACAATATCTCAGTTGATTTTGTTCCACAAAGTTATCGCCATAACTGGATTGGTGGAAAAGTGTCAATAAAAATTGGAGAAAGGTATTTAGCAAAACAATTAGATTTCTTTTCGTCGGTTCCTAGTTTAAGTAAGCTAAAAATAAACTTTAATTCATCTTCTCCATTCATTTATTACTGGAGTAATGTTTCATCTGAAAATGATATGTTTGGCTATGATGAAAGCGAAATGGTATTAACTAAAGATACAGTCATTACATATAAAGATATAGTCAATCATTACAAAAAATCGTTGCAGTAACAAATACTCTAACAAATAAGGATAGGCCGCGCGTAGCCGCGTCCTTATCCCGAGTGTTGAACAAGCCCGGGTTTGTAGGAAGTGATACCTTTATATAGTAAATAGCGGCGTGAGAGCTCACGCTGGTTTAGGTCGGGGAGCTTAATTTACACTTTTGGCTAGCCATAGCTATCCCTTAGCACTGACAGCCAATAAGTAAGCCTATAGTTTCAAAAGCTTAATCACCTCCTGCGTTTCACTTCTAGAGTTCTAAAATTTCAAAATCCTGTTATCTTACCGCTTAAACAGTGGCGCTGGGGGATCCCCTCATAATTCAGGTCTCCCAGCAGTGTGAACCAACTTTATATATTCATGCATTGCCCAGCGTAAATGCTGCGCTGTTATTCGATAGTTTTTCCTTCGCCGAACTTCTTTCCCCAATCTGACAATCGACAGCACAGGCCGGTGCCGAATGGTATTGGCCTGAAAGTGTTTTTGCCAGCCTAGATGTAAGGCAACGATACCAATTAGCCATAAGGCAATTTCTGCCAGCATAGCGATGAGCAGCAACACATCTAGCCGCTTCGGACAACGACTTTTGCAGTGCCTCAGCCCCATGCCGTATTGTGGACTCTTCAAGTCTCGAAAGGTCTCTTCGATCTGCATTCGCTTAGCGTAGAGCTTTGTCACTTGGACCGAGTTAAAGTGGTTAGGCGGTAAGTTGGTTGCCAATAGCCACGGCTCTTTGCTGCTTCTTCCGTAGCTTGCTTGGGCGGTATGATTTCTTCCTGCTTTTGATGAACGGCGGTCTTTACGACCTTTTTCTTTCGCTTTGTAGAGGTGTAAATGACAGGGCAATGGGCTTTTCCTGGCGAGGTTAACACGGCCGATGTTTTGGCTTTGTTTGTCGCTGTTGGGTAAAGCGACTTATTGGAGTGCCATTGATGTGTTCCAACATGCTGATAACTGACGTCACCACGAACACGCCCTAACCAAAACCAGCCATGACTTGCTACTTGAGCGAACCAAGTATTGCGATAGCCAGCATCGGTGACGATTAGCGGACAGCAGCTATTCGGAAGCACCTTTGCCAACTCAGTCAGAAAAACATTGTGGCTGCGAGGTGCGTTGTAATCTTTGAATTCAAAAGTACGCTCATAAAGGGTCACGCAGCGCCCTTGAACACTGATGGAGGCGCGCAATGTCATCAAGCGGAGTTGTTCTCTTACATCGGCCCAATCGACAAGCACGATAGGCATTGGGTTAGCACCGCAAAGGTGCATTGCATGCCAGCGATATACCGCCATTCGGTCATTATTGAGGTGGTGATTACCGAGTAAGCGGTCAATGCGTTTGATACAGTGCTTAGGCGCCACATTACCAGAGATGTTACGGCCTAGCTGGGTCAAAGAGAGTTGATCACCATCTAGTAATGATTTAGTGGCAACCATAAGAGATTTAAGACGTTTTTTGTGGATGGAAGAGCATTGATTGCTAAGAGAGTCATGTAGTATTGTAATGTCGCGCATGGTGTTGTTCTAGTTTGTTTTTGGCGAAATTGATTAGATCAAACAGCACCATGCGTGTCTACTAATTGATTGTAAAAGAAATTATCTGGGGATTCCCTAGATTAGGGCGTTACCGTATATCAGCTTGCCATACTTTCCCTAACAATCATCATCACTTTAAGAGCTTTGACTCTAACTAATTTCTGTCCAGAAACGATTTAACTTCTGATAGCCTAAGTCATACTAATAAGGCTAAATCGAAGAGAATGAAAGTCAACGCTACCATCAATAAATAAAAACAACTTCGTCAAATGTTACAAGCCAAAAATGCCAACACCTTCATTCGAAGGCCAGCTTATTTTTGTCCATTTTCGAGTCAGCGAGTCTGCGCTGACTCACTTATGTCCAAAAACGATTTAACTTCTGATTGCCTAAGTCATACTAATAAGGCTAAATCGAAGAGAATGAAAACTCGGTGC